>JAVBOP010000037.1:0-3510 GCA_031550405.1 Kapaibacterium sp. (SeqCode) | reverse complement strand
CTGTTTTTTTTTTTTTGATAGTTACAGCGATATTGCTGTTTCTTAAATGCGAAACTACAACATATTTTTCATTTAACCACCAAATTATTTTTTTTTAATTTATTTATTTGAAGGGAGGGAGCATAAGATTATGCGGTTATGATTATTTATGCCCAACAGTTATCAATTTTCAGTTTAATATGCAATACCAAAAAACACCCTGTAAGTCGAAGCGACTGCTACCCTTCTAAAAGATGGGAAATTCAACACTGTTTAAAATATAATACTTATGTTGTTTATGAATTAAAATTCATATTCCGATTGTAGAGAGGTAGCCCGAAGGGACGTGGGTGTTCTAAGAATAAACATTAATCCATAGGATTAATTAACACGTTTTGATAACGGTTAAGTGTCAAAAAATGATATGATACTCCAAAAATATATGCTTGAGCTATGTTGTAAATTAAAATATTGCTATTTTAGTATGCAAGTTTTTATGTATTAACCAAATTAAAAATATATGAATAAATTGGAAATGAAAGGTACGTATACCGCTATTGTAACTCCATTTAACGAAGATTTAAGTGTAGATTTCGATAGTTTAAAGAAAAATATAGAAAATCAAGTAGAGTCTGGCATACAGGGTGTTGTGGTGCTTGGCTCTACAGGCGAGGCGATGACGCTTGATGACCATGAAAAACTTGATGTGATGCTATGCGTGCAGGAGCAGGTCAATGGCAGAATTCCTATCATTGTCGGCACTGGTTCAAACAGCACTCAGGCAGCCGTTGAAGCGGCTTCAAATGCCGCCAAATATAATTTTGACGCTGTGCTTATCGTTTGTCCATACTACAATAAGCCGACTCAGGAAGGTATTTTCCGGCACTATTATGCCGTGTCGGAGGCTGTTGATATTTCTCAAGTTATGTATAATGTTCCGAGTCGCAGCGGTACGAATATTACGGCGGAAACACAACTGCGTATTGCCGAACATTGCAAAAATGTTGTTGCTACTAAGGAGGCTTCGGGCAATTTGGAGCAGATGATGCAAATCATTAAATATGCCCCACAAAATTTCACCGTGCTCTCAGGCGATGATGCTCTAGCTCTGCCTTGCATAGCGTCGGGAGGCAATGGCGTCATTTCAGTTCTTTCCAATTATGCACCCAAAATGTTTAGTACATGTATAAGTTTAGCATTAGAAGGCAGATACGCTGAAGCATTGAAGCGGCACTATGAGCTTTTCGAGCTTATGCAAATTAACTTTATAGAATCGAATCCGATCCCCGTAAAAGCCATAATGTCGGAATTAGGAATGATAAAAAATCATCTTCGATTACCTCTAACATCGATAAATAAAAACAACTTAGAAGTCATAAGAAAAACTATTTCAGATAAGTTTATAAATTAAAAATATTTTTTTGTTTGCGTAATTTATGAAAAAATATTCATTATTCGCTTCGAACAATAGTTTGCAAGCCCATAACCCCAAACCCCTAAAGGGGCTTAAAAGGCATATATCCTCCAAGTCCCCTTTAGGGGATTTAGGGGTTATGGGTGCAATTGCAATCCTCTTTTTCTTAACCTCCTTTCATCTATCCGCCCAATTCTCCGACGGCAGCGGCACACAAGCCGACCCATACCAAATTACCAGCCGCCAAGATATGGAGGCGTTAGCTGACAGCGTCAATAGTGTTGTAGATATTAATGGAAATAATTGGAGTTATAACAAATTTTTTAAAGTAATGATTGATATAACGGATACAGTGAGAACAACGATTGGAAAACCTGACGATCAGATTGGCACATTTTTTCGAGGAAATTTTGATGGAAATAATAAGAAAATAACTTTGGCAATTAGAAATTATAGTGGAAAAGCTGGTTTTCATGGTTTATTTGCAACTGCATATAAAGCTAAAATTAACAATGTCATAATTGATGGATATATAAAAATAGAAGGAGAGTCTGTTTGGTCGGGAGGCATTGTTGGCTGGAGTATTAACACAGATATTTCACATTGCATTAATATATGCAGCGAAATAAGTGTACCATTCGTTTGTATCGGTGGCATTGTTGGACATTTTGAAGGTTATGGAGTAGTAGAATATTGTCAAAATTACAGTAATATAACGGCACAAAATGCTATCGGCGGTATTGTGGGACATATTGCGAGTGCATCTGAAATAAAAATCTCTCATTGTCAAAATTATGGAAATATTACTACTACAAATCCTTTGCCTCCCATTACAGCAGGACAGAGCGGTGGTATTGTTGGTTTTTGCGATATAAGTTATGAAATTAATGATACTGCTGTTGCTATTTCCAATTGCACTAACTCTGGTAATATTAATTCTGCTGATGGTAATTGCATAGGTGGCATAATTGGAATGAGCACAGCGACAAGTCGTTATAGCGAGTATCCTATTTCTAACTATACAACCATTTCTAATTGCGTAAATATAGGCACTGTTACGGGTTACGACAATGTTGGTGGAATTGCAGGAGCCGATATAAATAGCGTGAATAATGTAAATAGTGGTTTAGTTATAGGTTATAAAAATATTGGCGGTATAATAGGTAGTGGTTATGACAGCCGATATGCCTCTGGCGACGATAAGGGAATTTCAACAAAAATTTCAAACTGTATAAATACAGGCGTTGTAATTGGCAATGACAATGTTGGTGGAATCATAGGCAATGATAGTAATAGTATTGTTAAAAATAGCTATTACGACAAGCAGATGTGTACTTATGGTGGTATAGAAGGAAAAGATATAGCAGGACAGGCAGAAGGATTTTTGACTAAAGAAATGACAGGCGACGGCTTGAAAGCGAAACTTGGCACAGAAAATTGGGTTTACAGCCCGAATTTGTATCCACGATTAAAAGCATTGCAAGATGATACAGCAAGTTTGGTTGCAGCCTCGCCAGCATATCTATATGATGCTAACATATTGGATTATGATGCACATACGAATGTTCGAAAGGATTTTACAGTAAACACTGAAAATGGTGTAAAATGGTCGCAAACGGTTGGTAATGTTAATGTTGTCGGCACAAATGCGACGCTTATAAATAATGGCGCTGACACACTTGTTGCAAGTATCGGCAACGCAAAAAAGTTAGTGCCGATAAATATAAATAAAGCTGTTAAGCCAAATCCAGATTCTGTAAATTTAATTTTAAAATCAAATCCTGTAGATGGCGGCTCGACAATTGGCAGCGGAAAATATGAAAAAGGTCAAACCGCAAGAATCGAAGCAATAGCCAATAATGAATATTTATTCATAAACTGGACAGATGAGCAGGGAAATATCATTTCAACAAATGAAATAGATAGCGTAACCATCATAAAAGACAGTGTGTTAATAGCGAATTTTGAAGCAATAGCTATTTTTACCATTCGAGCATCAGAGCATAAATTAGTCAGCCCAAATGCGGCAAATTACGAAATACCGATATATATCACAGCGGATAAAGATGTAGCAGCCTCTAACCTGTATATAGATAAGCTAGTTATAGAGATGGACA
>JAVBOP010000021.1:0-17333 GCA_031550405.1 Kapaibacterium sp. (SeqCode) | reverse complement strand
GAAGTTGATTTTGCATAGGCATAGCAAGCCGATTTGACAGTGCCGTTTTGACCAAAAGAATTGCAAAATCTAAAATAATTTTTATATATGTATGATATTTCACGATTAGAAGAAGAAGAGGTAAGTACTTGTGTACTTGTGTACTTGTGTACTTGTGTACTTGTGCAGATGAAATTGGACAAAAGAATAGCGCCACAGCCTGCTTCCAAGCCATCATGCCTGTCTAAAAACAAGCTTTTATGCCGTATATCGCTCGCTATTTTTTTGTATAAATCTTTCATAATGGTGTTTAATTAATTGCACACCGCAAACTTAAACAATATTTTTTATATATCCAAGCATTATTTTTATTTTTTTTATTTAATTTTTTGGGAGAGGGAGAGTTTTATGAATATTTTTTAATAAACCTACCCCGTCATTGCTTCGCAATGCCGCCCCTTCAGGCGAAGGGGAATGTATAACATCATGTAAATATTGGCAGTTACACTATTCCACTCTTGTAGAGGGGTGTTTTTTGTGGTATTGCATATTAAACTGAAAGTTGATAGTTGTTAGGTATTAATATTTGTTAAAGTTAAAGTTACAGTAGTTATAGCTTCTGTATTCTGCATGCAGCTAATGCCAATGCTGTGCTTATCTTACTTCGGCATTATCCCCTATTTCGCATTCGGGAGATAAAATGAATAATTTTTCATTATTCGAGGCGCACAATACCATGCCTTGCGATTCTAACCCCATTAATTTCGCTGGCTTAAGATTGGCAACCACTACTACTGTTTTGCCTGTAAGCTCTTCGGGCTTGTAATGCTCGGCAATTCCTGCTAATATCTGCCTGTTTTCATCCCCTATTTTTACCTGCAACTTCAATAATTTCTTAGACTTAGGCACAGCCTCCGCTTCTAATACCTTTGCTGTCTTAAGCTGTATTTTAGCAAAATCGTCAATAGTAATCATGCTGTCATTTTTATCGGCAGCAGTATCTTGCTTATTATCTGTATTGCCAGAGCTTATGCCCAGTTTGGCTATCTGCTTCTCAATAATATCATCCTCAACCCTATCAAACAGTATCTTCGGCTTGCCTATTTCGCAGCCTTCTTCGATATTAAACTGCAAGATCCTTTTCCAGATATTCTCGCCACCTTTGGCAGCATTAGGCGCTCCAAGCATGAATGGCTTGCCAAACAGAAGCTGTATTTTGGCGGCAGTATATGGGATAATCGGCGCAAAAGCTATGGATAGCGAATATGCCAGCTGCGAACATATATATAGCGTTTTATGGCACTTATCAAGATTTTCCTTCATGGCTTTCCACGGCTCCTCATCATTAAAATACTTATTTGCGGCACGCGCCAGATTCATAGTTTCAGTTACGACATCCTTCATCCTGAATTTGCGATAACACTGCTCTATCCTGTGCATACCCTGCCATATACTGACAAACAGTATAAAGTCATTGATAGAAAGCGTATTCGTGTAACTCTTGGTATATAAAGCCTTTATATCTTCTGGCGAAGATATTTTATGAGTGCCTAAATCCTGTATCAGCTGCTGCAATATTTCAGGCAAATGTGCATTATCCTTTGACAGAACAGGCACTCTGCCACCCATATTTTTATGTATAAATGCAAATGTGCGGTTCACAAAATTGCCAAATATAGCCGCCAGCTCATTGTTCGTACGCGACTGGTAATCGCGCCATGTAAAATCGCTGTCTTTGGTTTCAGGCAATGTGGATGCCAGTGTATACCGCAGTGCATCTACGCTTTGGTCGTTATTAAAATCATTGATGAAATCACGTAAATCTATGCTCCAGTGGCGGGATTTGGAGAACTTATTGCCTTCAAGATTCAGGAACTCATTGGCAGGAACATTGGCGGGCATGATAAAGCCGCCATAAGCCATTTCGAGCGCAGGCAGCATAAGAGTATGAAACACTATATTATCCTTGCCGATAAAGGCTATATGTCTGGTATCCTCATCTTTCCACCATTTTTTCCAATCGTCCTTGTCGCCATTGCCTTTTGCTGCCTGCGCCATTGCCCATTCCTTTGTTGCCGTGATGTATCCCAATACCGCATCGAACCACACATACAGCACCTTGCCTTTTGCCTTGTCCCTGTCTATACCTTTCGCATTTTCGATTTTGACGCCCCACTCCAAATCGCGTGTAATAGCACGGTCTGTAAGCCCCATTTTCAGCCAGCCGCGCGCCTGATTCAATACATTATCCTTCCATTCCTTAGCATTGCTGTCTATATATGTAGCCAAAAAATCCTGAAACATGCCCAATTTTAAATACCAGTGGGTTGTCCTGCGCACCTGCGGTCTGGTATTGGACACAGTTGATATTGGGTCTACCAGCTGTGTCTGCTCATAATATGCACCGCATTTATCGCATTGGTCGCCGCGCGCCTTGTCATATCCGCAGTTTGGGCATTTTCCCTCGACATACCTGTCAGGCAGGAACATATTGGTCTGGGCATCAAAGAACTGCTCCTCCTCGCGCTCCTCAAGGTATTTATTCTGCAAAAGCACTTCAAAAAAATCAATCGACGTCTCCCTGTGCAGCTCGTTGGATGTGCGCGAATATATGTCGAAGCTCATGCCGAACTTCTTGAATGCCTCCGCATTGGCAGTATGGTACTTATCTATAATGGCTTTCGGTGTTGTCTTTTCCCTTTCCGCTGAAATGGTAATGGCAACTCCATGCTCGTCAGAGCCGCACACATACAGTACCTCTTCGCCGGCAAGCCTCATGAAACGGGCATACATATCGGCAGGCAGATATGCACCGGCAAGGTGTCCGAGATGAATATAGCCATTAGCATAAGGCAGGGCAGATGTAATCAGAGTTCGTCGCATATTTTTCCTTTGTTATTGACAGTTAAATTATAATTATGCAAAAATACTAAATTTTTCAATGCGGTACGGCATTTGGCAGCAAAATAAAAAAAGGCAGAGAAAATATCTCTGCCTGTAATAGCAATTATTAACCAACACCAATTATGAATTTGTTTTCATAATTACACTTATCCAGAACCTAATTTTGTGCTGGGAGGTGCATCATTGCCTATAAGTTCATTAATTTTAACAGATTTCAAAGCATTCATGTGCTGTTTGCTTATTGGAGGCAGTTCTTCGCCTTTGATTATAATATCCAGTTCCTCGCCATCCAACACCTCGCGTTCCAGCAAAATCTTCGACGTCTTGTGCAGTAAGTCTATATTTTCCCTAAGTAAGCCTTCCGCCTTTTCAGAAGCAGATATGAGTATTTTCCGAATTTCATCATCAATTACCTGTGCCATTTTTTCGCTGTGCGTTTGGCGCTGAGAAATATCACGCCCTAAAAACACCTCTTCGTGCGGTGTTGAATATGTAACAGGTCCCACCACATCGCTCATTCCCCATTCGCACACCATTTTTTTGGCTAAATAGGTCGCCCGCTCCAAATCATTGGACGCACCCGTTGTCTGGTTGCTGAATATTATTTTTTCAGCGGCACGTCCAGCAAGCATCATCGCAATATTAGTCTCAATATACTCCTTGGTATGCGCCCGCAAATCTTCCTTAGGCAAATATGACGTAATGCCCAATGCCCTGCCGCGCGGTATTATAGTAATTTTATGGACAGGATCAGCCGCTGGCAGTAATTTTCCTACAAGAGCATGTCCCATTTCATGGTATGCAGTCATCTCCTTTTCTTTCTGCGATATAACAAGGCTCTTGCGCTCAACACCCATTAATACCTTATCCTTAGCATTTTCAAAGTCATACATGGTAACACGTTCGGCATTCCTGCGTGCTGCAAACAAGGCAGCTTCATTCACAATATTCGCTATATCCGCTCCAGACAATCCGGGAGTACCTTTAGAGAGCACCTCCATATCAACATCTTCGCCCAATGGAATTTTGGCGCAGTGCACCTTGAATATGCCTTCGCGACCCTTCACATCCGGTCTATCGACCACAACCTGCCTGTCGAACCTGCCCGGGCGCAACAATGCCGCATCCAACACATCTGGACGATTCGTTGCCGCAATAATAATAACGCCGCTATTTTGCTCAAATCCGTCCATTTCAACTAAAAGCTGATTAAGCGTTTGCTCGCGTTCATCATGTCCGCCGCCAAGCCCAGCGCCACGCTGGCGACCAACAGCATCTATCTCGTCAATAAACACGATACATGGAGCATTTTTCTTGGCATTTTCAAACAAATCCCGCACGCGGCTTGCACCGACGCCTACAAACATTTCCACAAAATCGGCGCCTGATATGCTAAAAAACGGTACATTTGCCTCACCCGCCACAGCACGTGCCAGTAAGGTCTTGCCTGTTCCAGGAGGACCCAACAGCAGCACGCCTTTAGGTATTTTGCCGCCAAGCTTTTGGAATTTACTTGGCTCTTTTAAAAAATCTATAACTTCCGCAAGTTCAAATTTCGCCTCATCTGCGCCCGCAACATCGTTAAATGTAACTTTATTAGTGCTTTCGTTAAGTAATTTTGCCCGACTTTTGCCAAAGCTAAACAAGCCTTTTGTGCCGCCGCCAGCGCCACCGCGCTGCATCCACCGTATGAAGAAAAAGTATGCGCCAATTAATATTACCCATGGCAAAAAGCCCAAAATAGTTCCCCAAAACGCATCATTGCCATCTTCGTAATCCCATGTTATGCCTCGGCTTGCCCAATCAGCCTCTGTTGCTGCATCAATCACGGCTATCTTTGTTACAAAGTTTTTCACTTCACGCTGGCTGCCTTCCACTGTCATGGTTATGACCTGTTTAAGTTCGCCGCGGAATTCGTAATCATTGATTGATGATTTTGAAATCACAGCTTTTTTAATTAAGTCCTGCTCTAAAAAGCGCTTATATTCGGTATAAGATATGCGCCATTCCTGTTTTTTGGTCTGGTCAAACAAAGAATACAGCGAAAAAATCATTATGCCAGCAAGCACCCATAGCAGTACTTTTGTGAAACCGTTATTGGGATTGCGAGGGTCGCTTCGTTTCTTAAATTCGCTAAATGGATTTTTATTTTTATCGTTATTGTCATTATTTTTATTGGGTTGCTCGCCCATCAAATTCTCCTGTTCCTAATGTAATATATTCGCCGACCTTATAATTCGTTTTATAAGTCTCAAAGTTTTAAATTTACAAAAATTCATCGACAATACCAAAACCAATATTCCTAAAGATAGTAAAAACGATATTTTGGTTCTTGATGCAGAATATATAAAAACACCATCATACAGATGGTGTTTTATTAATATCCATATATTTATGAAAAAAAAATTAATAATCATAGCGAGCGTTCAAATCGCTTGGAACATGTTTGATTTTTTCAAAATCAGCTTTGAGCGCGTCAGAATTATATCCGTATTTTTTCACAAGATCACTGGCTTTGCCGTAATCGCCTTCCGCTTGGATTTCAAGAACTATTTTAGCTAATTCACCAACTTTGGCAAAAAAAGTATCCTTATTGTAAGTATAAAGTCCTTTGTCATTTTTTACACTCGCGCCGTTTTCGAATAAGTAATTGAATTGTATGAAGTTGCCAACGCCATGAGCAGCTTCCGAGCCAAAGCGCATAGAGCGGAATAAGCCGGCAATATATGTTACTGTCGTTTTATGAATAGTTTTTTCATCCATTAATTTTAAATCAAACAATGTTTTATGCCCGTACATGCTCAAAATATCTGCCTTTAGCTCTTCAATCGGTGAATATTTTTCCTTTAATGCCTTACGCACTGTTAAATCCTTATTGTTAAACACAAAGCCTCGTCCCAAATTGTGCGCTACTTCATGAAGCGTTACAAAGCTAATCATCGTTTTTCTATCAATATCAGCCCGCAAATCTTCAGCCATTAAAACTTCGCCTATCGGTTTCACGATTTTATCAAACTTGGCTTCCATCATATTCTTGTACATTGATTTTTTGCCGCCTTTCACTTCGTAAACATTTGGATCGTTTGGCAAAGCAGCTGCAATAGTTTTTGTTCCTTTTTGGCAATCGCCGCCAAAATATGCAACATTCACCATTTGAAGCACAGTTCCGCCTTCCTGCGCCGCCACATGGTATTTTTTGTCCCAAGGCAAATTATCCTGCATTTTCGCAATATTTTTTTTGAACAATTCCAACTCTTTTGTTGCTTCAACATCTTTGACCATAACCACCGCTTCGTGAGCTGATTTATAGTTATAGAGCGCATCTTCATAATTTTCTATAGGACCGATGACCACATCGATATTATTATCTTTTAAATCCATCCACGCCCAATCGCTGTTAAAATATTCATCAGTGCGAATAGCAGTTGCCCGCAAAGTTAAATATTTTTTAAGCGAAGGATTATCGCATAATTCAGCAGCTTCATCGAGCAGTTTTGCCAGTTTTTCAACTTCCGGCTTGTAATATTCATGATATGGAATGGCTTTCAATCCGCCTTTTTCATCGCGAACAATAACGGTATACTGGCTTTCAAAAGCAGGCTTCATTTCAGGATGTTCGGCAATATATTTCTCAAATTCCTCCTTCGTCATATCATTTGGATAGAAGCCTCCCACAGGCGGACGCTTTTCAGCTCCATTGCCAACAAAACGCCTGTATTCGTGCATTTTATCATAAGGACCATAATAAATATTAACTAAATCAAGCATAATTTTGGCTTCGGGCGTGTTTAGTGTTTTAAGTGAATCGCGCACAGCTATCGCATCCGAACATGATTGTTTCCAAAAAATATCGTCGCAAACCTTGCCGGCTTCAGCCAGTTTTGCCACCAATTGCTTCTCGCGTTCGGTCAAATGCGACATGTCTGCTTCAATAAGCACCGGAGCGTAAGAGTCTACACGAGCCTGAATTTCGGCTATTTTTTCTGAGTTTGAGTTTGGAGTTTCCACGTTTTTATCTCCTTCTTTGCCTCCGCATGAGGCTAATACTGTTGCAACTGCAAATGTTACAATAATCTTAGATAATTTCATATAAAATTTACATATAAGTGATTAAAAAATTAGATTCCAAGTTACTAATATTATTTTTTATAGGCAAATAAAATATACAATTTATGATTTTTTTTTCATAATTCATACCTTTTCCTTGTTAATAGCTTATTAAAAAAAAAAGCCTGCTACAGGGAAATATAGCAGGCACGAAACAAAATGGAGGATTGTTATTTTGTATTTACAATATACTTGACTATCAACTTGCCGTCAATATCGAACATTACACTATAAACACCACTCGCCAAATCAGTAACATCAACATCTAATGTATGCGGACCTGAATCTTTTTTGCCATTAAACAGCGTAGCTATTTCCTTGCCTGAAAATTCAAGCAATTTGATAATAACATTTGATTCATTATTCAACGAATATTTAATTGTGGCTGTAGTTGCCGTTGGGTTTGGACTGGCTTCGCCGAAGCTTGCTCCTTCAATATATTCTATTGTCACATTTTCAATGTCTGAATATGAAGAAACGCCGTCAGCTTCGTTCATCTTTAGTCTGTAAGCATATTTATTGCCATAGTCTACGTTTTCGTCGATTTGATTGTAATTGATAGTAGTGTTGCTTGTGCCGGCAGCTTTTACACTGCTAACAGTATTGAAGATACCTACATTGTTATTAACAATATCTGCTCTTTCGATTTCAAAATTCATTGTTTTCTCTTCAAAAGCAGTAGCCCAGTCAAGCACAACTCGCCTGCCAACAGCGTTAGCATTGAAACCTAAAAGTTTAACAGGAACAGGAAGATCGTCTCTCAAATCATCAAATATTCCGCGTAAGAAATCAGATGCGTTTGCAAGGTGCCGCCAGTCGAATGCAGCGTAAATGCTATTTCTTTCTAACAGCTTGGCAGATATAACACTAACCTTTTGGTCAACATTTTTATCCGGATTAGTCTGTGTACTGTCATAATAGTAGTAAGCAACTCTATTTTCGCCCTGTATTGTATCAATCATAGAGAACTCGCATGGCACAGGTCCATTATCAACCACCCCGCTATCAACATTGTTATATTGAGTAGGAATAATATTTATTTTAGTGTTACGGGCTTCATACGAGCCTTTGATTACAACATTAGCTGCATCATATATGCCGTCATTCTTCTGTATAGACCTCAAAACTCCTTTTTGCAATTCATTGTTGAATGAATTGAACACTCCATTGATTTCAATAGGATTTTCTCTGATAATTTCCTGAGAAGCTATAATAACATTGCGTTTATATTGCGGTATTCCCAAGTTAGCGAAGTCAAGAAGATTCTGCACTTCCCAATATGAGAGAGCTTTGTCATCGCCGTCCGACCAGAATAGAGTCTTGTATAACGAATAATCCACCGAACGAGGCTCCCAGCAATTTCTATCCAATACGTCCATATGGTGCTTACCTTCGCTTGAAGTAACAAAGTAAGCCATATTGTTAAATGCCTTAATAAGTGTATCGTAGTTTAATTTTCCGGCAATAACATTATTATCAACAGCTATTGGAACACCTGTTTTATAAAGGCTTGCATTAGTATTTTCAGCGCTAATTAAAACGCCTAAATCCGATCTTGGCACAAAGAACCTGACTGTTTTGCTCTTTCTGTTGTTGCGTCCATCTTCATCTACCTTATCTGTAGCTACATCTATCTTATAAGTAGGTGTTACAGTTGTAGCCATTGTACTGTATAATGCAGGTGGAGTTGTGTTAAGTTCATAATATGTCTTAGGACGGAATGCACTACTGCCATCTGTAAGTTCAAAAGATACTTCTTTTTCTTCGCCCGGTGCTAAGCTGATGTTAATAGTCTTAGCTATAGCAGGCACGCCTGTGCCAACAACAGTACATTTAATTGGGAAATTAGATACAAACACGCTGCCATTATTTCTAACGATAGCTTTTATATCAACTACCGGCGCTGTCATAACCTGCTCAACACCTTTGTTGATAGCCTCGTTTGATGTATCTGTTTTAGCACTGCGATATGCGGCAGGAGTAGTAATGGTTTTAACTTCAATATCTGTTTGGTAAACATTGCAATCGAACTCACATGCTCCAAGATCTGGCGATGCATCAAGATTGATTCTTGATTTGCCATCTATATCAGTATTAACCGCAGCAAGCTTCTCTCCCCTATTATTAACAGGAGAATTATTGGATACCTGGTTTGGCAATATATTCATTCTATACATGTCGTAGAGTTTTTGACCGTTAAACAGTTTGGCATAAGTCTTCATATCAATTGTGAAATCAAAATTAATAGAGCTTTCATCCTGTCTGGTCCAACCTCTCCACTGGTCAATATCACTGTATTCATTTGCATAACCACCGTTATCCAAGAACCTGCCCATTTCATCCATTTCAACGAAACGAATTAAGCCTGCCGATGAATTTAATGGATTAACACCTGTTGTACCTGTTACATAATAGCAGTTTTTGTTAATTTCAACGTCTGCCAATTTCTTAGGATTGATATCCTGCAATGCTAACGCAGATATGAATAATTGCGGTATATTAGCTTCTTTTATAGCGATAACATTATTTAATACATGATACTTATCTACGTTTTGCACAAGCATGCCCGTTACGAAAGCACTGTCATTATCAACATACTTGCCAACAGTGTCTTTTTCTATGTATATGCTATTGTTTGCAAACAGTATATCTGCAATATCATAATCATTATACAGCGGATAATACAAATCATTTATATCTAACCCCATTCTTGTTGTATTTATGGATATGGCAGCTTTATTTGACTTCACAGAATCCTTAGCTGTTTTCAAACCATATATGATATTATTAAACACATAGAAACTATCCACTCCTTTAGCAGGAAACTTATAGTCAGCATTGTTGTAGCGCAAGCGAATAGGATATTGCTCTATATGTATGCCATAAGATGATGCACTGTCAGAATATACATTGTTTATTTCATTGCCATCCAGCGTAACATTCACATTATGATAACCAAAATATGTGTCATAGCGGAAATTGCCGCCAAGCTCTATCCCGGAAGTCAGCACTTTTGAAGCTCCATTTACAAACTCTATTCTATTGTTTTTCACAAGCGCATTCTTTTCAAAACCTAAGAACATGCCTGATTTTGCAACTGTATGTATATAGTTATTTGTAAACTCATTGCTGTTGTTGTAGAATGATGTAACAGAACCGGAAACTTTATTTGGCAATACACCTGTTCCCAAGGAAACGATACCATAGCCAAAGCCCTGTATAATATTGCTATCTACCTTTATGTTATTAGCAGGAATATTATCTACTTCATAAGTTATGGCGCCAACAACCACATCAGAATATGGCTTATTCCTTATAGTTACACCTGCCGAATATGTCAAATCTGTCGTATTGTCTTTTGTCGACTTATGCACATTATCTTCATAAAGAACCCCTATCGTCTCATCAACATAAGCTATGTTCGGTATTTCATGAGTATATAAGCGTGTTCCATTAATTTGGCAATTCTTAATAGTAATGTTCTGTGAGCCTTCGCCAAGATAGAATGGAACTGCAAAGCCGTTTGTATTGGAATTAAGCATTGTAAAGCTTATGTTCTTGCGAATGCCGCCATCGAATATGATATAACCGGCAGAATTGGCAAAATCTCTTCTGTAATCAATATCCGATATGTGGTTTACCGCCGGCATAGTATAATCGCCTGTCTCAAGAGCCTGTCCAAAACGTATGCCATAACCATCATCTGTTCTTATGGTTATATTAATTGGAACTTGCTGCAAGTCATTTAACTGATTCGGTTTAAATGTGATTGTAGCATTAGGACCAACGCCAACTATTTTGGAACGGAAATCAGGTATCATATTCTCACCGGAATGCCCTGTAAATGTATATTCTCTGCCAGTCAGCTCAAATACAACATTGCCACTAACACCTTTACGGTACAAATCATCACTTGCTGCCTTGAATGTAGAATAATTTCTTGGTGCTGTACCAGCGCCAATAGTGTATGTGCCACTTAACCCTTCTTTTACAGTAAATGAATATGACTGTATTATATCTCCTGTAGGCAATGCTAATTTTATTCTTACTGAATATGCGCCTTCTTCAAGCGGTATAAATTCTTTGTTAAAATTAATAGTTCCAATACTGTTGCCCTGTATATTCTCAACCATTTCTTCGTCAGTATGCACAACAGTAGTGCCTTTCGAGATTGTCAATGTTGCAATAGAACCTGTAACATCGTCATTTCCATTATTACGTATTGTGAATTTTGGAACAACAGGATAGCGATACCAATCCGGAGTAGGCAATGCCATGCTGGTTATCGTAACATTAAATGGCTGTACAAGAGTAAAGTACATGGTCTTGCCTGTACGAGGATAAACATTATTTGTCAAATCTTCATCCAGAACCGGATTAATCGGTGCTAAATCGCAAACTATGGAATAATCGCCCGCAGGCCATCCAGTAGTATTAATATCCTCTATTGTGGCAAATGTGCGTGTTGTTGTTGATAATATAGGAAGAGCTGCATTGTTAAATACGTAAGGATCTAAAGCATCCACTCGCACATTGGCTTTGTTATAAACTTTAGGCGTAAGCTCAAAAGAATAAACAGCATTGGCACCTGCATTTGTTATCGTAAACTCAACAGGTATTTGAGACCCTATACTATATGTTCTTCTTTCTGCTGGCGGAGTATCAGCATTCCAAAGCGACGGACTGCTCACATTTGCCAACACAAGGTCATAGGACTTAATAACTATAAACGTAGACATTGTCTCTTTAACGGGATTGCGTTTATCATCAAATGTTACAATAATAGTATAAGTACCTGCTTCAGCATTATTCAAATTCATAGAACCATCAGTGAAAGCCATACTCCCAACTGCACGAGTAAAATTATATCTTAAACTCATACCTTCTACGTCAACAGGTACTGTCGTACTGCCGCTATTCGTTTGAGCAGTATACACAGTAGCTCCAGATGGATTTATTATCTTATAAGTAACTTCAGGAACAGGAGTAAAATGATATGGACGACTAACCACAACTGCCGGATGCTGTAATAATGGCATTGTTGCATTGGCTTCAAGTACCGCGTCTACAGTTGGAAATATTCCATCCAACACAGGGTCAACTATCTCAATATCAAACGTAGACTCGTATGTCTCAACAGGTTTCTTTTGATTGTCAAATGCAACAATTATTTTATATTTTCCGGCAGGAATACCTGCCATATTAAAATTACCACTTGTGCCGGCTCTGCTACCGGAAGCACTTGTAAAATTATATCTTACAGGGTCAGGTCCCATTAAATCTATTCCACTTGCCGAGGCGCTATAAACAGGAACTGTTAGAGAGGAACCATAGCCTTCAATATGGTATATATCGTATGTTACATTAGGTTTAGGAGCACTTGTCGATGTCCTCTTAAATGATATGCCCGGATGCTGACTTGGAGTTAAAGCCAAATTTGATATATAAGTAGCAGGCTCAGGATATGCCTTCACAAAAGAAGCCCCCATTTGTATATCAAACTTCATATCAAGACGAAAAGTAGGACTAGGTACGCTACTCCATGTAGCTGTACCACATCCATTGTCATAATTATCAGCATATCTAAAATAGCACCGTTCCTTGGCACCGAACCCACCTGTTGCTCGAAATCCCCATGTAGTACCACCATAATATTTGGTATAATAGCAAATATATACTAACAACCCACCACCTGTATAGCTAAAAGGCTGAGTAAATTGATAGGTAAGCCAATTATTTTCATTAACCGCAGGATCTATTATATAACCATCTGCTGTTTGATAATTCGCAGATCCTTGAGTTGTTGCTGTATAATCGTATACAAGCTGGTAATCTACATTTTCTTTAGTTGTTTTTGTGGCAGAAAATTCCGTTAAATTTGTGTTTGCCACCCAAATAGAAAAATTTCCCCATGTGTAAGTACGAGTTCCTTTAGTCATCATATAGAGAGCTAACGATGTTATTTCGCCATCACTCATGCCTGCGGCTTCTAATTCATCCTGTGTAAAAAGATTTTCTGTCCAAGCAGCCCCATAGTAATAGTAGAATGGAATTCCGTTCGTGGTACTAGAATTCACAGTTCCATTACCCACTATTATTTCTTCTGCGTATGCAGTTATACCGAACAGCAGAAGCGTTAATAGTATAAAAATTTTTGAAAAATGATGTTTCATATAAAAACCTCAATAATTTATTTATTAATAAAAAATATATTTCATCTATAATGTTGTTACTAAAATATTACTGTTTATAGTTACACTATACTACAGCAACGTAAAAATAAACAAAATTTGCCAAATAAACACAAAAAAAATATTTGTCCTAAAAAATACCCCTATAATTATATGACACCACATTATAGCATTTTGTCTCATTTATGATTTTTTTTTCATAATTATACCACGTTCTGTGATTATGCCTGTAATAAGTCTGGCAGGAGTTATGTCAAAGCCGTAGTTTGCTGCCGGTGTGCCATTTGGCGCTATACATACCTCCTGTAGCATACCAGATTTATTAATGCCGGACACACACAGCACCTCGCTACCGCCGCGCTCCTCAATCGGAATATCTTTTCCGCTCGCAATCGCATTATCTATCGTCGACGTCGGCAGGGCAACGTAGAACGGAATATTATTATCATGCGCAGCAAGTGCCTTCAGGTAAGTGCCTATTTTATTAGCAACATCGCCGTTTTTTGCCATACGATCCGCACCCGTGATAACCATGTCAACCATGCCATTCTGCATCAAATGTCCACCCGTATTATCGGCTATAAGCGTGTGGGAAATTCCCTCATGCAAAAGCTCAAAAGCAGTCAGCGCCGCACCCTGATTGCGCGGGCGAGTCTCATCAACCCATACATGCACGGGAATGCCCATATCGCGAGCCTTATATACAGGTGCCAGTGCTGTTCCCCGGTCAACAGCTGCTAACCATCCTGCATTACAATGAGTTAATATATTTACTGTATCTCTGGTTTGAGCATATATAGCCTGAATGATTTCCGCACCATGCCTGCCAATATCTTCACAATTGGCAATATCTTCGCTCTCTATATTAAGAGCTGTATCCCTTGCCATATCTAATTTTTCAGCAATATCTTCCACTTTTTCAATAGCTTCCAACATGCGATTAACTGCCCATGCCAGATTCACAGCCGTCGGTCGCGCCGCTTTCAATTCATTTGCAACAGTTGCCATGTATTCATTGAAATTGCCGTTTAAAATGCTATAGTGCTTTATAGCCAAATATATGCCATAGCTTGCAGTTACACCGATAAGGGGTGCTCCACGCACAACCATGTTTTGTATGGCATGTGTCACATCATCAACATCGCGAAGCGGCATAATCTCAAACTTATGCGGCAACCGCCTCTGGTCAATCACATACACCGTATCGCTGGCTTTCTCCAGCCATATCGTATGATAATTTTTATTTTCTATTCGCATATTTCCTGTGCTTAATTTTCTCCATCCCGCACCAGCTCTACCAGCTGCCGTCCGTACAATATAAACATATATTTTTGATTAATTCATATCAGTTTCCCTTTTCTCTTTCCATACCCTATCTTCAAGCAAATTATCGTATATTTGTAAATTTTAATTAATAACGGACATGGAATATCTTCAATTCATAATTGACTTCATATTGCATATAGACATACACCTTGCAGAGCTTGTATCTCAATATGGTGCATGGGTTTACGGAATTTTATTCCTGATTGTTTTTTGCGAAACAGGATTGGTGGTTACTCCATTTTTGCCTGGCGATTCCCTGCTTTTCGTTGCAGGAGCTTTGTCGGCGCTTGGCACAAATGATATCAACGTGCATTTGATTGTAATTTTACTGATTACGGCGGCGATTTTGGGTGATGGCAGCAATTATTTTATTGGCAAATTTTTTGGGAAACAGCTGTTTAAAAATCCAAATTCTAAAATATTTCGTCAATCTTATCTTGATAAAACCCATGCTTTTTACGAAAAACATGGCGGAAAAACAATAATACTGGCGCGTTTTATACCGATTGTTCGCACATTTGCGCCATTTGTAGCGGGCATGGGCAACATGAGATATGGATATTTCATAAGCTATAATGTCATCGGCGGCGTTGCATGGGTTACAATTTTTACCTACGCAGGTTATTTTTTTGGCGGCTTGGATTTTGTTCAAAAAAATTTAAAAATACTTATTATTGCAATCATTTTCATCTCAATCCTTCCAGCAATAATAGAAGTCGTTCGCAATAAAATTTCAGGCAGAAACAAATAGAATATATCAATTTTGTTCTCCCGCTACTAAGCAGCAAGACGACCAGCTATAAAATTTAATCATGCTTTTTATTTTGTTTATCATATTATTATATAATAATTTTGTATCTTTGAATTGCTAAAATATGAGCAAAGTTCGATCATATTTGAAATACAAACAAGTATTCATTACATAACCATATTATAAAAGAGAGACTTATGAAAGTTCTTGTAACAGACGGAATTGAAAAAGTTGGTTCCGATTTAATGAAAAAAGCTGGTGTGGAAGTTGTTGAGCAATCCTTTTCCCCTGAAGAACTGGTAAAGGAAATTGCTAAGTACAATGCAATTATTGTGCGTTCAGCGACAAAAGTAACTAAAGAGGTTATAGATGCAGGAGGCAGCAACCTTAAAGCAATTGGACGTGGTGGTGTTGGCGTAGACAATATTGATGTAGAATATGCCAAATCTAAAGGCATTCCTGTTTACAATACGCCCGGAGCTTCTTCCATTTCGGTTGCGGAATTAGCAATTGCACACATGTTTGCCGTTTCCCGCTTTCTAAACACAAGTTCAATGGAAATGCGTAATGGCAATTGGCCCAAGAAAGCTTATGCCGCTGGAGTTGAATTAACAGGCAAGACACTTGGTTTGCTTGGCTTTGGCAATATTGGACGGGAATGTGCCAAACGCGCATTGGGTTTGGGTATGAGCGTGATTGTTTTCGATCCATTTATCAAATCGACGGATATGGATGTTAAATTATGCAGCAAGGAAGATGTTATCAAAAATGCCGATTATCTTTCATTGCATATACCGCTTATCAAAGGCGAACCGGCTGCAATTGGCGAACCCGAAATAGCACAAATGAAAACAGGTGTGATTATCATTAACTGTGCAAGAGGCGGCGTTGTTGATGAAGCAGCATTGCTGAACGGATTGAAGAGCGGCAAGGTGGCTGCTGCTGGTCTTGACGTATTTGTTAATGAACCAATCACAGATGCACAGAAAGAGCTTATATCGCATCCTCGCGTATCTGCAACTCCACATATTGGAGCTTCCACAAATGAAGCACAAGATAGAATAGGTTTGGAAATTGCTCAAAAAATTATTGATGAATTAAAAAAATAAACTATAATAATAAACTACTTAAAGTAATTGAAATCTCCTTATGCCCTTTTACTGGTTGAGGAGGTTTCTTTTTTCTATATTTAAAAAAAGGGGAAAAAATGTCAAATATAGTATATCTAACCAAAGAACGTATGAAGGAAATGGAAGATGAATATCACTATTTAACAACCGTTGCTCGCAAGCAAGTAGCGGATAAAATAGCCGAAGCTCGTTCGCATGGAGATTTGTCAGAAAATGCAGATTATGATGCTGCAAAAGAAGAGCAAGGCTTATTGGAGTTGAAAATAAGCCAGATTCGAGAGCTGCTGGCAAAATCGCAAATCATCTCCGCAAACGATTTTCCACCAGACAAAATTTATATTCTTTCAAAGGTGGTCCTCAAAAATTTAAAGAATAATTCAACGCTTGAATATGTTCTGGTCAGCGCTGCCGAAGCCGATTTTGAAAAAAATAAAATAGCTGTTACTTCGCCAATAGGCAAAGCAATGCTTGGCAAAGCTGTCGGCGAAATAGTTGAAGTCAAAACGCCAACCGGTACCAATAAATTTGAGATTTTATCAATAGAAAAATCTTAAAAATACAACATTGCCTCTCCCACTATTTTATTTTTTTGCAGTATCAAAAATAGTGGGAGTTTTTTTAATTTAAAGACATTTATGAATAATTTTTAAGAAACAACATACCACTACATTCTTTAAACATACAAATAAAAATAAGCGCATTAGTAGCTACATATTTTAAACATGGTTTTTGCCTATACTTTATTTAAATATATTTAATAAAATTTTAAAGGTGATTTTGTGAGAACAATATTTGGATTTATAGCACTCCTGTTCGGAATATCTGTAAGTATATTATATTTCGTATGGTTAATTTTCATTTATGGTTCCTGTAATTCCGTTTTTTTCAAATCCCCGCCACTTTGAATGACCACAATCGCCATGACCAGCGCCTCCAATTCGATGC
>JAVBOP010000126.1:0-3411 GCA_031550405.1 Kapaibacterium sp. (SeqCode) | reverse complement strand
AAACTTTTCATAAATATTGAAGAAGCAACGAATGCAGCGGGCGGTTGGTGTGAAATTTATGAAAAAGATGAGCCGGACGGCAGGCAAGTCGTTTTTTGTTCTAGCCTCGCATTATCTGAAATTGAATCGGCACATAGATTGAATTGGCTTAAGCCTCTGTTTATGAAACTATCCGAACCTGTTGTAATAGAATCAGTGTCTAAACATCCATTTTTCAAATACTTAAAGGATTTTATCCCATCAATAAATTCCATGGGCATAATCCCCATAACCTACGGCTCGGACAGGGTTGCCACAATATTGCTCTTTAACAAAAAGGAGTACGAATTTGGTGCGGAAAATCTTACAATAATGAAGGCGCTATTCGATATATTTAACGTCGCTTACGACAATACCCGCTTGCTAAAGGAATCCATTGAAATTGAGAATGAGCTTTTATTGGGCAAAAAAATGCAGCAACAGCTATTGCCTCAAAATGTGCCGAATATAACCGGATATACCATTGCAGCGCATGCCATAGCGGCACTGGAGGTCGGCGGCGATTACTATGATTTCGTAACACTGGCTGATGGCAGGCATTGCGTGCTTATCGCCGATGTTTCGGGTAAAGGGCTTACTGCTGCTCTTGTGATGGCATATATCAAAGGCATAGTAACGGGCATTGCCCATCGGACTACCTCGCCTAAAGAGCTGCTAACCCTTATAAATTCTTCTCTGACAGGCAAGCTGGATAAGAGAATTTATATCACTATGACGGCACTGCGCATTGATGATGAGCATGGCAATGTAACCTTTGCGCGGGCTGGGCATACGCCTGTGCTTGTCAAAACCGGTAAGCGCACGCAATATATAGCGCCTAAAGGCATAGGACTTGCCCTGATTAATGGCGATTGCCAAACCATGCTTTTCAAAGACTGCATTGAGGAAATGTCGATTAAGCTGGGAACAGGCGATTGTTGCGTGCTGTTTACAGACGGGATAAATGAGGCGCGCGATATGCACGGCAATGAATTTGGTTTTGATGCCTTGAAACATGCAGTCGAAAACAAGCGTAGTATTCTAAATGCAGATGAAGCTATCTACCTTATAATTAACGATATTAATAAGCATGCCGGTTCTCTGGAATTGCATGACGATATGACGGTACTGGTACTTTTTTATAATGGCTTATAAACAATAAAATTATGGCAGAATATCAAGCCAAAATAGACAAATCATTATGCTTTGATTTGACTCAAGATGACAAATTAATCGGCAAACTTTTTTATAAAAGCTGGTTTAAGTTTAATGCTTTAATTGAATTAGCTAACAACTCAAATTATCAGGTTGAGCCAAAAGGATTCTGGGGAACAACGATTGAAATCAAGGAAAAAGACAAAGAAAATGTGTTGCTAAAATTCAAAATGAATTGGAAAGGGGAAATCGTAATAGAAGCATATTTTAGCGGCATCGAAAGGAGCTATATTTTCAAACACAGAGGCATTTTGAAAGAGTCGTTCGTATTTATAGACCAAGATGGGACTGAGCTTCTAAGCATGAAACCTTATATGAAATGGAAGAAAATGAATTATGAATACCAGATAACAACATCAAGTGAATTTGAAAGATTATATCAAAAAGAAATATTGCTAATGACCTCATTGCATTGTGCGAATTATTACATGTCTATGCTCATGGTCATGCTTGCTATGCTCATGGTTGTGGTTGCTGCTACTTGAAATATTGTATGATTTATTAAAAAATATTCAGAAACCGTATTCTCTATTTTTGCTTTATATTATTGCATCTAAATTAGCAAATTTTTTTTATAATTTTAATATATACTTTTATTAAATACGAATTAATGGCTTATTTATGAATATTTTTTAATAATACTGTTTTATATTCACTTGAAGTATTTACAAAGCACTATGGATAACAAAAATTTTTTTATAGATACGAAAACAGATGGCGATATATGCACATTGGTGCTAAATGGCTATTTGGATGCGCATACATCAAGTCGGCTCGAGGTTGCCATTGCCGAGTGCATGAGCAACAATTTTTATAATATTATCATTGATTTCTCTAACCTTAACTATATATCTTCTGCGGGCTTGGGTGTATTTATGGTGTATATTGAAGATATCAGACAACACGGCGGCGATATAGCTATGACGAATATGCAACCCAAGATATACAATATATTTAGCTTATTAGGCTTTAACGAAATTTTTTCAATAACGAATTCCATGAGTGAAGCAATTTCTTTGTTCAATAAACAGCAGATATAATGAATATCACTATAAAATCGAAGATTGAAGAGCTGGAAAAGATGCGGCAGGCGATACAGAATTTTGCGAATATGCACGGCATCAATACTAATGAGGCATACCAGATAACGCTTGCTATTGACGAGATTTGCACGAATATCATCGAACACGGCTTCAAAAATATTCCGCATTACGATATTGAAATAGCGATGTATGTTGAGAACAGGCAGTTTATTATTGAGATACATGATGAATCTGCTCCATTTGACATGCGGGATTTCAAAAAATTAGACATAAAAAAGCATATCAGCAACTACAATGTTGGTGGTTTGGGCATTTTTATCGTTACCTCCATCATGGACGAAATCAACTACCAGCCTATCGACGAGCTTCACCAATACAACAAACTCACCCTTGTAAAAAATATTATATGATGAATATCCATTCCTATTTATAATCGCCGATGCGTATTCTTTTGCGCTCAAAGCGGTCGGAAGCAATTTTCACCTCGGCAAAATAGTCGCCCATTTCCATTTTTTTGCCATTGTCATCACGCCCGTTCCAAGTTATGGAATAAGAGCCGGGAGCTTGTGTGCCCTTGAAAATAGTGGCAATGACCTTTGCCTGCATGGAGTATATCACAATTTCGACATCTGCCGTAATCGTTAATTTGTACTTGATGGTGGGCGAAACATCTTCAAATATTCCCAGAAAAACGCCTACCTTGTATAAATCAAATACCGTTCCTACTCCGGCAGCCGATGCAGCAAAAGAATAAACTCCGGGTATCGACAGTGCGTTAATCATGCTTATTTGGCGCTGTACAATTTCTTCGCCGGTTGGATTAAAGATGGTTGCAGGCATGAGGTCAAAGCTGCTTGCAGCAAGGTTCCAAGGTCTGTTTGCTTCATTTTTTTTCCAAAGTTGCCATATCGGTTCGCTGGCTAAATAGTCGCTATAAGCCTTGACCATAAATGGGATATTGAGCTTTAAGCCCAAACGGTATATGCTGTCCTGCTCGCGAGTAAAAGTGGAAGTTTCCGACGCTACGCCAAACTTTTTGGCAGTATCAATTGCGACAGGCTGCTCTTGCTCTATAATACTTTGTTTTTCAGAAGCATTTAGCGTAAGTATATTGATTATAAATAAAATACATATA
>JAVBOP010000211.1:0-4687 GCA_031550405.1 Kapaibacterium sp. (SeqCode) | reverse complement strand
TAGTGTGAGGAGTTTCGCCTGTTGTGCCGATTATGGGAGTCGAACCCAAAACGCTTACCCTTGTTTTAACCTGCATGAAAAAATTGCGTTTTACCTATATCGGCAGAGTAATTATTTATTATGCAGATACGCTGTGAAATACTTATCTACATCTTCTCTATTTGCAACAGATAATCTGCCATAACTTGGAGCATATTGCCTTATCTTCTTATCAATTACCTTGCGTTCGTCTATCCGCAATTGGCTATAATACTTTACAAAATTACCTTCACTTATTTCTATCATGTTACTTTCCATAATTTTATTTTTATTAAATCATGCAAGGTTTGATATATTTCATTATTTTTGTAATTGCAATAACTTATTAATTACTTAACCAAACCCTTGCATGAAAAAACTTAATTTAAATTAAAAATCCGTCTTGCTAAACGCTGTATTTTCGAGCGTTTAAACTTCTTTTCTGCAAGTCTGCAGGCATCTAAATAGCACTTATCACCCTTCTCGTCTTTGATTTCTTTTTGAAATTCTTCAATTGTTCCTATAAAAAAATCTGAGCGAACAATGATGCCTTCCTTGCAGTTGAAAAAATAAGTATCCGAACTTTCTCTACGTCCGAACCCTTGTAGTTTAATGAAGTTGATAAGATGATATGCGTTTTCTACTATGGCATTCCCTCCAAATGAGCACAATTCAGCGAATGTACATTGGTAGCCAAATATACAATTGTAACCAAATTTACATCTTGCTGCAAACCAGCAATCATTATCAAATTGGCAATTGTTACCAAATCTACAGCTACTACCAAATCTACTGCATGCCGGAAAAACACAACCTGCGTCAAATTCGCTGCATGCTCCAAAGCTGCATTTGGAATCAAATACACAATTCTTGTCAAAATAGCATTCCTGCCCAAATGAAGTTTCCCATCCAAATTTGCAATTTTTGAAAACAGTAGTATCGTCGAAAATGCTAATAGCAATGCAATCGTAATTTTCTAAAGTCAAGGGAACTTCTTCACGAACAGCTGCATCATGCAACTCACGATATTTTTCTAATGTTAATTTTTCCATAATATTTATACAAAAAAAGCCCCGAAATAACATAACTTTTTTTTATTATCGTTTCACTTTGTTATGTCATACGAGGCTGTATATTTTCACTTTTTATAAGCGGAACGATAATATCAAATTTTAACTAATACAAACATAACACTTTTCTGCGACACATGCAAGAAATATTTTTCATTTTTTTGTAAAAAAATAAAAAATATAGAAAAAACAATAAAAATGCTGTATATTATTTATAAAACATAGAGAGTTAGATATTGTTGTAAAAAATATTGGGATTTTATTTTATTTTATTGCATTATTTTTGTCTGTATTTTTGCACAAAAAAGGCATAAACGTGCAAAAATAAGGCAAACCCAAAAATATGAAGGAATTTTATTTCATCTTTTGTTCAGTATCGTTCAGTGTTGGAATTTTTCAAAAAATTGTATGGCATGAAAATTGATAGTAAAATGTTATGTACTTAACGGAGTGAGACCATGATAGAGAACGAATTAAATTCTGAAAATGCAAAAGCTGGAAGTGAAATTACCCCAGGACAACGTTTAGAAATTGTTATACTCAGATATTTTGGAAAGCAAAAAACATTGGCTGAAAAAGTGGGGCTTGCTGCCAACACAATCAGCAAGTACATATCAGGAAATTTAAGTATCAGCAAAGCTACAGCTATGAGATTTCAAGATTCAGCAGGTATTAATGCTAATTACCTGCTGAATGGCATAGAGCCGATGATACTTAATGAAGAACAGGCTGTCGTTGGGAAAGATTATCCTATACGTTTTAGAGGTGATGCTCCCATGTTTCCAAGTGAAATTAAGAAAAAACAAGCCGAAAAAACACATAATAGAGGAATGATTAAGCAGTATATACATGTTCCTTCAGGTAGAAAAAAATATTTGTTAAGTGAGCATGGTGAGGTCAATATAATTGATGTTGTTGTTGATGGAATAAAAGAACCTATTGCAATTCTAATGAATACACCTGATTTTTGTAAAAAATATAACCTCAATATTGGCTCAATCCTAATTATGAATGAATTTTATGAAGATGGCGATATTGTATTTGTGGCAATAAATGAAAAGCATTATATAGCAGAACTTGATAATGATATCTTAATTGATATAGCTGATGATACTGAAATAATTATAACTGACGACATAAAAATAATAGGCTCTGTATATAGTAAAGTTGAGAGATTTTAAATTTTATGAATTATTTTTAATAAAGGCTGCTAAAATAAAAAAAATAGTGGGCTTTTTTTGTGGTGTGATGAAAATATGCGGCTTTTACGTATTTTTGTAATATGGAGGTGAAAGTATGAGTACGGTTGCTATATCTCAACAATCAAGTCAAGCTATAACATCAAAAAAAATAGCAAAAACTAAACAACAAGATTTGCATCCTTTTAAGGCTAAGTTATTAAAAGGAAATGGGGTTATATATGAATTAGCCAATGAGTTAATTTGTACAGTTGAATTTATAGAAGATGGCTATGTTATTGAAAATGAAGAACTTAATATGTTTGTTTGGGGAGGAACAAGAGAAGAAGCTGAAGAAGAGTTTGCAAATTATTTTGATAGTCATTACCAAGCTACTATTAATGCAAACGATAAGGAATTAACAGCAGATGGCAAGCGTTTTAAGAAATTTTTTTTCAATTTAGTTAAGGCGATTTATAAGTATGAAGCCAAGAAAAATAAATAATATTTCATCTGTATTGCTAAAAAAAGGCTTTAGAAAAGATAATGCAAGCCATCACGATTATTATATTTTAACAAGTAATTGTAACCCACGAATACAAACATACTTAAGTAGGAGCAAAAAGACAGAGTATGGCAATGCTTTGCTCGGCATGATGAAGAAGCAGCTTGGGTTTGATAACAATACCGATTTTGAGAATTCTTTAGATTGTCCTTTTACGCATGAAGATTATATCGCAATGCTGAAAAAGAAAGGCATTGTCAAATAGCATTTATTAATAAATATTCATAAAAAGCAGCATAGATATAGAATTTATGTTGCTTTTTTTTTGTGGCACAGATTTTGGATGCGTAAGTTGTACATCAAAAATGGGTGCAACATGAAAAAGAAAAAGACCGTAATCAACCCAAAACCCAATCCAGCCGGCGTCATGCGTAACGACCTGCCCGGCTACGTAAAGGTGCTTGGCAACAAACTTTACATCCGATATAAAGGCAAAGATATATCTACAGGCTTTCCTAACACAAAAGCCGGCTGGGAGCTTGCCAATGAGTGGTGGGCTGTGAGAAGTAAAGAGCTTCAAGCTATCGAAATAGGAGAAAAAGCTGCTGAAGACAGCATTGAAAATGTGTTTAAAAAGTTTTTAGAATATAAGCAAAAAATAGACAAGATTACTAACAAAACGCTGCAATATTATATCACAGGTTGCAAAGCTGTATTCGGTTAACCACATGAAATATTAAGCGAAAACAGCATAAAACTGCAAATTAAGAATTTCATTGAAACAACAACCATCTCAGATAACAGCATAAATATATATTTGCGTGCCACATCTGGTTTTTTGGCCTGGGCGGCCGATGATGACCAAAACTATATCCCAAATAAAAAATACATAGCTAAGTTTAAGCGTCCAAAGGTAGTTAGGGTGAAACCTCCGTACACCGAAGGTGAATACAATGAGCTTGTAAGTTATTTCAATGAAAGTAATTATGAAATGGCGTTGTTATTGCAGTTTTTATGGCATACTGGTAGCCGTTGCGGTGAAGCGTTAGAAATAAAAACAAGCGATATAGATTTGAAAAATAATCGTATATTGATTGCTAATAAGATATTCAAAGGTGAGCAAGAATATTTATTGCTTACAGAACAAGCGGTCAATATTGTGAACCAGCTCGTTGAATTAACTAAAAAGCGTAATGATGGAAAGTTGTTTAGCTGGAAAGAAACAAGGCTTCCAAACAGATGCCTTGAGCGTGCTGAAAATAACTTAGGATTAAAGATTGAAGGACGTGGTTTACATGGTTTCCGTAGAGGTTTCGCAGATAGACTCTTTGAAAATTGTTTGGAAATCCCTGAAGTACAAGAAATTATGAGACACAGAGAAATCAATACAACGATTAATCATTACAAAACGACAAAACAGCGAATGCTGTTAGATAAAATGAATGAAAAATTGAAGTAGTTCCCCTGATTTTCTTCCCCTCAAACCTTCCCCTATTTTTGCATAAAAAGGGCAAAAATGTGCAAAAATGCAGGAAAGTATTTTTAATTCCCGAACAGCTACAACTAAAAAAGCCTTGCAATTTATTGAATTACAAGGCGCTTGCTTAGTACACCTTGCGGGACTCGAACCCGCGACCCTCTGATTAAGAGTCAGATGCTCTGGCCAGCTGAGCTAAAGATGCTTACAAAAATAACACTTTTTTGCGGTATAGCAAAACAAAAAAATATAAATGGGGACGAATAAATCTTTTTGCTCCATTCTACAATAACCACCATGCAAAAATAGATCCTGTGTGAAAACACCATCTTTTCATTATTTTTTTCGTTTTTTGCCAATTACTAATTCGTGATATTGAATTTTTTAATTAAAAAATAGAGCTACTTGTTTCTAATTAGTAGCAAAAGTGGAGTTTGGA
>JAVBOP010000083.1:0-7452 GCA_031550405.1 Kapaibacterium sp. (SeqCode) | reverse complement strand
CCCTGAGCCTGTCGAAGGGAATACTTCATACGGGCGAAAAAAATCTGGGATAAGCATCTGAATCAGGACACTCGGGATTGCAGGATTTGCCGGATACTAATCCAAAAAATCTTTTAATCCGCAAAATCCTGATTCTGACAGGTAGAAAAAATATCCACACTATGATGAAAATGAAAAATTAAAAAAATTATGAATAAAAATTCATAATCAATAAAAATTCAGAAATTTATTAATTATATAGTGATATAAATATAATTACATGCTGCTACCCTTCGATAAACTCAGGGAGCAACAAAAAATACAATATGACGTGTAAGTTCCCTGAGCCTGTCGAAGGGAATGTTTCATACGGAAGAAAAAATATTTACATACTGACGAAAAAATAATTATATACGGGCGCAACAAAATTTTCGTCAGTGAGAAAATATTTTTAGATACTGATGTAATTTTATTTATACCAGTATGAAAATAAAAATACAACATAACGCGCAAGTTCCCTAAGCCTGTCGAAGGGAATGCTACATACGGGAGAAAATAAAATTATAACATGACAGCAATTTATCAAAGAAATACAATAAGGGAAAAATAATGGACAGTACGCTAAAAAGTACTTACCTTGGTGAAAAGACAGAGAAATTCATTAGTAAAATTCAAAAGGAAATAGTTACATGCAAGCCTGACAAGGGATTGCAGCGGTCGATACAGAGATTGGAACAGACAATAGAAAGCCAGTACAGCATTTCATCAAACATGCTGCCTGTCAAAATGCTAAATCAGCTGTACTTCGACTTGGACGAATGCGAAAGCAAAATATCAGAATATTATTTAAACAACAAATTCAACACATTCGAGCTGTTTCTGGATATATTCGAATTAAAATCAATATTGCGTACTTACACAAGCTAACAGGTGTTATATGTCAACTTATGCTGCATTGGAAATCGGCAAAAGAGCCTTGCTTGCCAATAATTTCGGGCTCGACCTTACAAGCAATAATATAGCAAATGCAAATACTGAAGGATACTCGCGCAGGCAAGCTATCACTTCGGAGGGAATGCCATATCCCAAGAACCAGATGTTTATCGGAACGGGTGTGAGCATAAACAGTATCAGGAGCTTCAGAGAGGAGTATTTGGACAGGGAAATACGCAAAGCCAATGGCACTCAGGCAAGCTATACCGTAGATGTTGCCCTGTACAATGCGATGGAGACCATACTCAAGGAGCCTACCGATTTCAATCTTGGTGCAAGCGTTGATAAGCTGCTTAACAGTTTCGACGAGCTTGCACTCCAGCCTGAAAGCATAGGCTTGCGGCAAATACTGCTCGAAGATGCACATACTCTTGCAGAGAAGTTCAACAGTGCCGCTCAGGATATATCGCAGTTGCGCAGCCAAACATACGATGATATATTTCAGGACGTGGATAAAGCCAACCAGCTTATAAGCCAGATTGCAGGCTATAACAAAGCTATTGCCATTACAAAGGACAAAAATGGCAATGAGGCGATGACATATATTGACAAGAGGGAGCTGGCAATAGAGCAGCTTGCCAAATTGGCTAATACCACCGTAACGCACGAGGATAACGGCTCTGTTAATGTTTTCATCAATGGCATCAATGTCGTTACCAATGAAACCGCCCGAACATTGCGGGCAGTCGAGAATATAGATCCTGCAACAGGCGAAAGCACAATACAAATCCTGCAGCATGATGAAAGCAAGGGATTTGATATAGAGGTGAATCCAACTGCCGGCACGCTCGGAGCGCACTTGAAGCACTATAATATAACGCTCGACGATGCCGACAGCTCTAATGGCTACTCCATTATGAAGCAGATAGATACCTTCGTCGGCACATTAGCCGAAGCCATCAATTCCCTGTTCAGAACGGGCTATGGCTTGAATGATACGGCTGCACCGCCAGCGGGCCGCGAGCTGTTCGACAGCACAGCAGGAACTATAACTGCCGCCTCTATCAAGGTGTCCGATTCGGTTAAAGACCCTAATGATATACCGCTGTCGGCAACTCCCGGAACTCCGGGCAATAGTGAAATAGCGCAGGCAATATCGCGGATTTCACAGGATTCCAGCTTCTTAAACAACCAGACGCCGTCAGAGTTTTATGCTAACTTTTTGGGCAAGGTATCGCAGATGGCAAGCGATGCCGTCAATGGCGGCAAGTCTATAGACCTTGTCGTCAATCAATTAAATTCGCAGCGCGATTCGGTGATAGGCGTCAATACGGATGAAGAGGCTTTGAATCTTATCAAATTTCAGAAGAATTTCGAGGCAGCCTCAAGGGTAATAGCCGTAACAAGCGAGATATTATCCACAATCATCAATCTCGGCAGATAAGATAGCAGAGGATTCGAAATTATAACAGGATAGCAATATAATTAAATCAAGGAGATGAATATGAGAATATCAAACAATATGGGGTATGGCGCATTTTCCTATAATATCGCCAACCTGCAGGAAGCCAAATATAAAGACACATTAAGGCAGATGACAGGCGCAAAAATCATCAGTATTGCCGATGAACCCGGCGATTTGATGGATGTGAAGAAGCTTACGGCTGCCAGAAACCAGCGGGCGAATTTCATAAACGTCATTGACTTTGCTTCGGGCGAGATGCGCTCTGCGGAGGATCAGGTCAATTCAATGGTGGCCTCGCTGCAATCAATACGCGACCTTTCCATCTCTTCAGCCAACGCCATATATGACGGCAGCGTTGCAGCGGTCGGCACATATATCAAGGGGATAATCACCGATATTATCCGCAATTCCAATTATGACTTTAATGGCAAGTATCTGTTTTCGGGAACGAAGACAACATCCGCAGCCATACAGGCAGACTATCCCCCGCCATTGAATGATATGCCGTTTGAACTGGTCGAAGGCACTCCGACAGCGGCAAATCCGAGTGGACTGCAGGTGATGTTCAAGGGAAATCTGGATAAAAGGACGATAAATAAAGACACGCATTCGACAGAGGTTATAAATATGACAGCCGAAGATTTGTTTGGCAGCGGCGGCACTGAGGCATTCGAAGCCATGATTGGCGTGTATAACATATTGGTTTATAACAAAGATGGCTCGCCTCGAAAGACTATCGACTCTTTGGATAGAGAAGAGAAGCAGGAGATAGCCGATTTGCAGCAGAAGATAGCGGTGAGTATAGATAACCTTTCAAAGAGTATTGGCGACTTTGCTTCGAGGCGTGTCCGCATGGAGGATGTCAGCCAGCAGATGCAGGAGGAGATAGTCCGTTTAGACGAGGTAAAGTCTTTGCGGGCAGATGCCGATTTGGCAAAAGTTACAGCCGATTTGGCAAAAGAAGAAGTCGCATTGCAATATACGCTGCAAGCTGCATCGCAATTGTCACGGCGAAGTCTGTTTGATTTTTTAGGCTGATTTAGGTATATTTGTTTTATGAAAAAAAGTACATTATATGGAATAGTAATTGGGCTGGCATCAATCTTTGGTGCATTCCTGCTTGAAGGCGGCGACTTTAAGTCCCTGTTCCTTTTGCCGCCAATGATTATAGTTATCGGCGGAACATTGGCGGCAGGTCTTGCCAGCACAAGCTGGGCAATCTTCAAACGTATGTTCAGGCTAATATCCATAAGTATGAATCCGGCAGAGAACGATAAGAAAGCTACAATACTTCAAATACTCACTCTGGCAACAGTTGCCCGCCGCATGGGACTTCTTGCCGTAGAGGGAGAACTGAGCAATACAAAGACACACCCATACCTGTCCAAAATGTTTCAGGTGAGTATCGACGGCGCTGACAGCGATACCCTGACGCAGATACACGAAACGGAAATGGCGAATATCACGGAGCGGCATTCGGAAAACATTCACCTGTTTAACAAATTCGGTGGATATTCACCCACAATGGGTATTATCGGCACTGTGATGGGTCTGATTTCAACAATGGCAGCGGCAGGCAACGATCCGAACGAACTGATACGCCATATTGCGATAGCATTCCTTGCCACGCTGTGGGGTATCGTTTTTGCGAATCTTGTATGGTTGCCCATAGCCGATAAGCTGCAATTGCTGCACAATGATGAAGTATATATTTATAACATTATCTTTGAAGGCGTCAAGGCAGTAGAATTGGGTGAATCGCCTGTTGTCATATCTACGCGGCTTGCCAGTTTTTTCCCGCAAAGCGAGCAGGATGCGTTTCTCAAGGAAGCCAAAGCCGTCATCGACCGCCAAAAGCAAATCCTGCAGCCTTCCCAGGGAGAAGCTACACCCAGCGAAAACTAAAGATACAGCGAGCAGAGGCAATACCCACTCCCCCACTTTCATATATCAAAAAGGTTGGTGCGCATGGTCAGGAGGTCGATTGTGAAGAGCTTGCCTGACAAAACATCCCCGGCTCCAGTTATGATTTTGATGGCTTCGGAAGCCTCTATGCAGCCGATTATCCCCGGCAGCATCCCCACTACTCCCCTACTGTGTGCAGGCATTTCATGTTCGTCAGGATAAAGCGTGCGGTATGTTGCTCCACCATTATAATTGAACACCGATACTTGACCGCAAAATTGAGCAATTGCGCCGTAAATATATATCTTATCAAGACTTACACAAGTATCATTAATTAGATATCTTGTTTGATAATTATCAGTTCCATCAACTATCAAATCGTATTTACTTATTATGCTATCGGCATTTTCAGAAGTTAATTTGAAGTCATAAACATCTATAACCGTGCTGGAATTAAGCCTGTTAAGAGTATCCCTTGCACACTCTGCCTTGCTTAAATTCAATTCATTTTCCCGATAAAGTATTTGCCGCTGTAGATTGGAAATAGAAACAGTGTCATCGTCGATAATTCCAAGCCTGCCAACGCCTGCCGCCGTAAGATAAAGAGCAGCGCTTGAGCCTAAGCCGCCAGCACCAACCACCAGAACCGCCGCATTTGCAATCTTTTTCTGCCCTTCAATACCAATCTCGCTTAATATTATTTGCCTGTTATACCGCTCGTTATCTATTGCCATTTATTAAAAAAAATTCATAAATCATAGTATTCTGCCATTTTCTTCGTGAGATAGCTGAATGCCTCGTCGGGCGTGGAGCAGTATTGGTACAAAAACAGGTCGGAGTGGTCAATCATGCCGATTTCCGAAAGATATTCAAAATCGATAACCCGCCGCCAAAATTCCTCCTTATACAAAACAATTGGCATGGGTTTCGAGATTTTTTTCGTCTGAACAAGGGTCAATTGCTCAATAATTTCATCGAAAGTACCAAAGCCGCCGGGCATGGCAATCAGGGCTTTTGCAAGATTGCTAAACCAAAATTTCCGCATGAAAAAATAGTGAAATTCAAAGTTTAAGTCCTTTGAAATATATGGATTAGGCAATTGTTCATAAGGCAGCGATATATTAAAGCCAAGATTTGGCGCATTTTTATTGTACGCACCGCGGTTTGCAGCTTCCATCAAGCCGGGACCGCCGCCCGTGCATATATAAAATCGCTTCTCTTTAGGCAATTTCATGCTCCATTCGCAAAGCATTTCAGAAAGCTGAACGCATTCTTCATAAATCATTGAAAATTCTCGAGTTGCTTCATGAGCTGCTATTTTGGATTCAATCACTTCCTTAACTTTGGGTGTCGCTACTTCAAATTGGTGCTGCAATTTACTATGCTTTTTTTCCCATTCTTCTATCGACAAAACACGCGCCGAACCATAAATAACAATAGCTCTGGTAATTTTTTTCTGTTCAAATCGATGCTCCGGGTAAACGTATTCGGATAAAATCCTGATGCCACGCGCCGCATCGCTGTTCAGATATTCAGTATCATGGTATGGCAGCGGCATTTTGATAGCTTCCGGCAATTCATTTCTTTTTTTCATAATATCTTCATGTTTATAACACAATCGTGCAATATACGGCAAATAACTACAAAAATAAAATTTATATGTTGACTTCAGTCCGATAAAATTATTTTTTTATTAAGTAAAACTACAGAATCCTATTATAATTTAAAAAAACATTGTAAACCCCAGACACATTTCATAATATTCGCAATTATTTAATCTTAAATCTATCTATAAATAGTAAGTTATTACAGCCTGTTCACACAAATCAAATGATCCACAATTAATAAAAATACAATAAATGCTAAAAACATTACATCAATTTTGTCGCATCGGGTAAAATGCTTTTCTGATTTTTTGCTAATCTTGCAGGCGCTGTCTTTTGAAATCCAATAAGTGTGCCACTATATGAAGCTGCAATCAATAGATACATGACCGAATATTTTTTATCCAAATCTGCCAGTTATATAATTTTGAGTTGAAATTTCTTTTGGAGCTGTGAATATTTTTTTAGTTAAATCCATTTCAATAAGTTCGCCGAGATAAAAATATGCTGTATAATCGCTAATTCTTGATGCCTGCTGCATATTATGAGTAACGATGATAATTGTATATTTTTCTTTTAGCTCAACAATCAGTTTTTCGATTTTGTCCGTTGAAATCGGATCAAGAGCTGATGCGGGTTCGTCCATTAATAAAATTTTAGGAGAAACAGCTAAAGCTCTCGCAATACATAATCTTTGCTGCTGTCCGCCCGACAAAGCCAATGCCGATGTATGCAATTTATCCTTCACTTCGTCCCAGATAGCAGCTTGAATCAATGATGCTTCAACGGTTTGAGCAATTATCGCCTTATCTTTAATTCCGTTTACCCGCAGTCCATAAGCCACATTTTCAAAAACGGATTTTGGAAATGGATTTGGACGCTGAAATACCATTCCAACTTCTTTCCTAAGCCTATCAATATCACAGAATTTTTGATAAATATCTTCATTATTTATAATTATGTTGCCTTCAAGACGCGTATTCAGAATCAAATCATTCATTCGGTTTAGCAAGCGTAGAAATGTTGATTTACCACAACCCGAAGGTCCTATAAAAGCAGTAACAGTATTTTGTTTTATTTCCAAGCTAATATTATTTAATGCTTTAAAACTGCCGTAGAAAAAATTAATATTCATAGCTTCAATTATCGTCATAAAGTTCCATCTCTATTTATTTTTGATATATACAAAATTACAGCGATAGTATTACAGTAAAGTAAAAGCGATATTAAGATTATGTAACAAGACAACTCTTTTTATTATACAACTTTTATGAATATTTGTTAATAAATTAGTTGTATATTTCCTGCTTAATAACTTATACCCTTTGCTAGTACAAATTTATAGTTATCTTATTTCGCAAAAAAACGTTATATTTGCATATAGATTCTAAGATAAAAATCATTAATGTTGTAGAGAATGAACGAGATCTTAAAAAAATTATTAAAAAAATATGCAGGCAAAATCACACTCAACTCGCTTCACCATATCTTGAAGGTGAGTAAAAATACTCTAAGTATTTGGTGTACAAAGTACTTAAATGGCGGTATTCTATTTTTAGTCCAGAG
>JAVBOP010000122.1:0-11569 GCA_031550405.1 Kapaibacterium sp. (SeqCode) | reverse complement strand
TTTTTAATTTGTTAGTCAATGTTAAAAAATTCGCCATCAGCCAAATTCATTGGATTATTGTTTTTTGTTATACAACACGTATAGACGTAAGGCATTGCGTCTATACAATCGTATATTTTATTAAAATTTATTCATAATTCTCATTCCTGCTTCTTCTCCTTGTTCGATGGCAATTTCTACGGCTTGTTTGGCTTGCTCTAATAGTTGCTCGGATTCATGGCGTAGGCGGAAACTTTCTGTTATTAATTCTGCTATTTCTTGCTGTTTATAAATATTTTTTTATGATATAAATGTTGCAAATATGTTTATATTTTTATTTTTTTTAAATTTTGAGTGAGAATAATAAAAATAAAAGCTCCGCAATAACAGAGCTTTTATATAATTAATAGACAACAATATTACGGTTAGAGCGTTCTATCCGCTAAGTATTTATAATACTTGTAGCGGGCATCTACTACTTTTTGCTGCTCTGCAAAGAGAATTTTTGCCATTTCAGGGTTCTGCTTCTCTAATTGCAAGAAACGGTTCTCTGTGCGCAAGTACTCTATAACAGGCAGTTTAGGCTCTTTTGAATCCAATACCAATGGATTCTGTCCATCTTTTGCCAAGTCTGGATTATAGCGATACAGCAGCCACTGCCCACTATCAACCGCAGCTTTTTGGTGCGATAATGGATGGCTCATATCAATGCCATGCGCAATGCAGTGCGAATAGCAAATGATAAGCGATGGACCGTCGTATGCCTCAGCCTCGAGTATTGCCTTCAAGGCATGGTCATCTTTTGCACCGAGCGAAATCGAAGCAACATATACATAACCATACGACATGGCAATAAGACCTAAGTCCTTCTTTTTCACCATCTTACCGCCTGCTGCAAATTTAGCAACAGCACTAAGCGGCGTCGATTTAGAATTTTGCCCGCCAGTATTGGAATATACCTCCGTGTCAAGCACCAGTATGTTCACATTCTTATTAGATGCTATTACATGGTCGAGCCCGCCATAGCCAATGTCGTAAGCCCAGCCATCGCCACCGATAATCCATACTGACTTCTTCGCAAGGTAGTCAAGAACGTTAAGCAGGTTCTTTGCATCGGTACTATTGGGAGAATTATGAATATTTTTTAACATAACTTCACGTACAGCATCAATACGCTTTCTTTGCTCTGCTATCTCTAACTCATTGTCTTGCTTAGCAGTTAGTATACTGTCAACCAATATGCCTCCAATATCGGACGACATCTTTTTGATTAAATCCTTAGCTATATCTGACTGCTTTTCAACGGCAAGGTGCATACCCAAACCAAATTCGGCATTATCTTCAAACAGCGAATTTGACCATGCAGGACCGCGCCCGTCCTGGTTTTTACACCATGGAGTTGTTGGCAAATTGCCGCCATATATCGAGGAGCAGCCTGTAGCGTTTGCCACTACAGCCCTGTCGCCAAACAATTGAGATACCAACTTAATATATGGTGTTTCGCCGCAGCCTGCACATGCGCCCGAAAACTCAAATAATGGCTGCATATATTGCTGCTGGCGAATTTGCGTTGTTTTGAGTTGTGTTCTGTCCGGAGCAGGAATGCTCATGAAAAATTCCCAGTTCTCAGCTTCCTGATGACGCAATGGTGCTTGCGGCGTCATATTGATAGTCTTTCTGCCCGGATTATTCTTGTCTTTGCCGGGGCACGCCTCAACGCATACGCCGCAGCCTGTGCAGTCCTCTGGAGCGACCTGTATAGTAAACTTCTTGCCTGCAAAATCTTTATCTTTTGCATCAATGGATTTGAATGCAGCTGGTGCATTTTTCAATAATTCGGCATCATATACCTTGCCGCGAATAACGGCATGCGGACAAACGATATTGCATTTCAAGCACTGCACGCATATTTCCGGCGTCCATTCGGGTATGGACAATGCGATGCTGCGCTTTTCATATTGCGATGTGGCTGTCGGGTATGTGCCATCAGCAGGGAAGGCGCTGACAGGCAGGCTGTCGCCGCGATTCGCTACTATCTCGCCCAATACTTCCTTAACAAATTCAGGAGCATTGGCACTTACAGGTGCAACAATATCAAATGTGGCTGTAACCTGTTGAGGATAATTAACTTCAAACAGATTATCCAGAGTATTATCAACAGCCTTCAGGTTATCCTGCACAACTTCGTCGCCTTTGCGCGAATATGTCTTGATAATCGATTTTTTAATTGCATCTATGGCTTGCTCTTTAGGCAGAACACCGGATATGGCAAAGAAGCACACCTGCATAATGGTATTGATGCGGCGTCCCATACCGCTCTCTTCAGCAACCTTTTGAGCATCAATAGTATACAGCTTGATATTCCTGTCAATTATCATCTTTTGCTGGGACTTGGGTATGGTATTCCATACATCGTCTTTGCTTGCAGGAGAATTAATAAGGAATATGCCATTTTCGACCAAAGCACCAACCATATCATACTTCTCAAGGAATACAGTCTGATGGCAGGCAACGAAATTAGCATGTAAAACAGTATATGGAGCACGTATAGGCTTAGGACCGAAACGCAGATGCGATACAGTTATGCCGCCTGCCTTTTTGGAATCATACACGAAATAGCCTTGTGCATAATAATCTGTCGAATCACCTATGATTTTGATTGAGTTCTTATTCGCACCAACCGTACCATCTGAACCCAAACCATAGAACATGGCACGTATTGACTCTCTATGCTCAGTCGAGAATGTATTGTCATACGGCAGGCTTGTGTGTGTAACATCATCTTCAATGCCGACAGTAAAATGATTCTTTGGCTCGGCAATCCTTGCATTGTCAAACACAGCCTTTGCCATAGGCGGAGTAAATTCTTTAGATGACAAGCCGTATCTGCCGCCAACAACCACAGGCATGATTTTCAATGTGCCATAACCTTTTGAAATGCCTTCATGCAAGCCTGCAATTACATCAACATAAAGCGGCTCCCCCATTGCGCCGGATTCTTTCGTTCTATCCAATACGCTGATAGTTTTAGTTGTAGCAGGCAATGCCTCCATAAAGCGCTTAACATCGAATGGGCGATATACACGCACTTTAAGCAGACCGTATTTTTCGCCTTTATTGTTAAGATATACCACAGTGTCGGCAATAGTCTCGCAGCTTGAACCCATTGAAATTACTATATGTTCCGCATTTGGGTCGCCTTCATACTGGAAAAGCTGGTATTGGCGGCCAGTAAGTTTGGCAAACCTGTCCATCTGCTTCTGAATAATATCAGGGCATGCTGCATAATAGTTGTTTGCTGCCTCGCGGTTTTGGAAGAAAACGTCAGGATTTTGTGCCGTGCCGCGCATGACAGGTCTGTCAGGATTGAGCGAGCGCTGGCGATGTGCATTTACCAGTTCATCATCAATCATTGCACGGATAACGGCATCGTCAAGTATTTCAATTTTAGCCACTTCATGAGATGTACGAAAACCATCAAACCAATGCAAAAATGGCACGCGTGCCTCAAGAGTTGCCGCCTGTGCGATAAGCGCCATATCCATCACCTCCTGCACGGTATTGGCGCCAAGAAATGCGAACCCGGTCTGGCGTGCAGCCATAATGTCGCTTTGGTCGCCGAATATGGACAGCGCATGTGTGGCAAGCGTTCTCGCCGAAATATTGAATACAGTCGAAGTCAATTCGCCTGCTATCTTATACATGTTGGGTATTTTCAGCAGCAATCCTTGAGATGCTGTAAATGTAGTTGTCAATGCACCAGCCTGCAAAGAGCCATGTACAGCACCAGCCGCACCGCCTTCGCTCTGCATTTCCATAACCACAGGCACATTGCCCCAAATATTTTTTATGCCTTTCGCTGCCCATTCATCAGCCAGTTCGCCCATATTCGACGAGGGTGTGATTGGATAGATGCAGCAAACTTCGTTGGTGCGATACATCACGTATGCCGCAGCCTCGTTGCCATCAATAGTCCCATAAACAGGTTTTTCGGTCATTTTTTCTCCAATTATATAAGTTTATATAAGTTATTGCAATTATAGGTTCCCAATAATATACAAAAATAACAAAAAAAATCGAATTAGCTTGGCATACTTCCCGCCCTCTCTGATTTATGAATTTTTTTTAATAATCGATTCCTTGATTTTTGCTTCCATGTATCTAATTTTTATGAAATTTTATAGTTACAATATGCCAGTTTATACGTATGCTATTGTTATATGAGTCCCTATCAAAAGAGTGATAAATGAAGAACGAAGACCAGCAGGCAAACCATTGCGGTAAACAATGTGCATGCTCAAATGAAAAAAAATTAATAGAGGTCGATGAAAGCATAACTTTTAAGCGATATATTCCAGCCATTATTAGCTTTGTGATGCTGCTTGCGGGCATTATTGCTGATAACACCATCTCTAATCTATTCAACTCGCACTGGCGGCTGATATGGTATGCAATTGCCTATATTCCCGTCGGGTTACCTGTTTTGAGAGAAAGCTTTGAGGCAATTCTGAAGAAAGAATTTTTCACCGAATTTACCCTTATGTCGATAGCGAGTATTGGCGCTTTTATTCTGGGCGAATATCCCGAATCGGTGGCGGTTATGCTGTTTTATTCTATCGGCGAGCTGTTTCAGGATGCGGCTGTGAATAAGGCTAAGCGCAGCATCAAATCGCTGCTCGACATTCGACCGGCAACTGCCACCGTTTGGCGAAATGGCAAGTATGAGGTCGCCGCTCCCGAGAGCATCCAAATCGGCGAAAAAATACAGGTCAAGGTCGGCGAAAAAGTGCCTATCGACGGCGAGATGCTATCCGATGACAGCAGTTTTAATACCGTTGAATTGACTGGCGAAAGCAAGCCGCGGCATATTTATAGAGGCGAAAAAGTGCTTGCGGGCATGATTAATTTAGATAAGGTCATTGAATTAAAGGCAGATAAGATATTTGCTGATACCTCGCTTGTCAAAATATTGGATCTGGTGGAAAATGCCACAACAAAAAAATCCAAAACGGAGCTTTTTATCCGCCGATTCGCCAAAGTATACACGCCTGCTGTCTTCTGCATGGCAATTGCACTCGTCATAATACCATACTTTATTCTCGACAGCTACGTCCTGCAGGACTGGATATACCGCGCACTGGTATTCCTCGTAATTTCCTGCCCGTGCGCTTTGGTCATATCCATTCCGCTTGGATATTTCGGCGGCATTGGTGCTGCCTCACGGCATGGCATATTGTTTAAAGGCTCGAATTATTTAGACTTAATGGCAAAGGTCAATACCGTTGTTATGGATAAAACAGGCACACTGACTCGCGGCGTATTCAAAGTGCAGAGCATAGTATGCAATGATATTTATGAAAAAAAATTCATAAAACTGCTGGTATCTCTGGAAAAAAATTCCACGCATCCCATAGCCAAAGCCATCATGGAATATGCCAGCGCCAATGGAATCGAAGGAAGCATTGCAACCGGCGTGAAAGAGATTTCCGGGCATGGATTGCAGGGAAATGCTGAAGGGCACAGCGTGCTGGCAGGCAATGCCAAATTAATGCACAGCAAGGCTATAGCATACGATTCAAGCATAGACAGCATTGTGGATACCATTGTAATTGTGGCAATAGATGGCAAATATGCAGGCTATGTTGCTATTGCCGACGAAATCAAAGATGATGCCGCCAAGGCAATTAGGGATATGCACGATAACGGCATAAAGCAGACCATTATGCTTAGCGGCGATAAAGAGGCTATTACCCAAAAAATAGCGGCACAAGTGGGCGTTGGCACTGCTTTTGGCGATTTGCTGCCTGAAGGCAAGATGGCAAAAGTGGAGGCTTTGAAGCAGGACGCAGGCAAGGTGGTGGCGTTTGTGGGCGATGGCATTAATGACGCCCCTGTGTTGGCAATGAGCGATATAGGCATCGCAATGGGAGCTATGGGCAGCGAAGCAGCTATCGAGACGGCAGATGTGGTAATTCAGACCGACCAGCCATCGAAAATTGCCACCGCTATTAAGATAGGCAAAGCTACCAACTATATTGTAATACAGAATATTGCGCTGGCATTTGGCATCAAGGCAATTGTTCTGGTTCTGGGTGCTGGCGGCATGGCAGATATGTGGGAGGCGGTCTTTGCCGATGTCGGCGTCGCCCTGCTTGCAATCCTCAACTCCATACGCATCCTCAAAAAGCGATTCGATTAGAGTTTGTGCGAAAAGTCAAACACCCCGTCGCTTCGCAGCACTTTATCTACAAGAGTGGAATCATGTAACTACCAATATTTACATAATGTTATACATTCTCCTTCCCAGAAGGGGTGGCAGTTGAAAGCTGACGGGGTAGGTTATGAAAAAATATTCATAAAAATTATACAAAATTTATTTTGCTATCTTTAGATAACATTCTCGAAAATATTATTGCTTGCAAGCTAATGGAGAAAACACCACTTTTAAAATATAATCAAAAAAAAATGTTAGTTTTGTAATCTATGAGACAAATACTATTGCTTATAATTCTTTTGGTTTTCGAAAATTATATGTTGCAAGCAAAACAAGATACAGTTAAGGATGTGGCGCAAATGGAACATATCAATAATGTAGATACTCAAGCACAAATAAAATCACCTTCGGGTGCTATTTGGCGTTCATTGGCATGTCCGGGATGGGGACAGCTGTATTGTGAAAATTATTGGAAAGCACCTGTTTTTTTTGCAGGAGCAGTCAGCTTGTGGTATGTCGTTATAGATAATACGGTTACTGCTAATAACTATAAAAATCAAATGGATGCTATTTCCGATAAAGCTTCATCGGAGTACAATCAATTAAAAAATCAACGAGAAAATTCTATCGATAATCGGGATATGGCTGGCTTTTTTTTGCTGGGAGTATATACGCTTGCGGCGATTGATGCTTATACCGGCTCGCATTTATTTGGATTTAATGTTGGCAACAATCTACAATTTTACATTTCTCCAACCTCAATTTCTACGATGCCCTTAATTCCCAACATATCTCTTAAAGTTAGCTATAAATTTTGAGATATATTAATTATTTCTTGGAATGATTATCTATATATATAAATGTTCGTGGTATAATCACAATTGCAGATATTTTTTATCGTATTTTTTGTTAAAAACTCATTTAAGTATACCATAAAATACAAATTATACCATTTGCTAATACAAATTTATAGTATAATTGTACGAACATATTGAAGCTACCTCCATGCTTTACTAATTACTTAACAAAACCGGCATAATGTTCGTTGCATTTTCGATAATTTTTTGATTATTTATAATAGCATTAACAGGACCTAGTTGATGCAGCTGCCGATTCTGCTCCAGCGAATGTTGGCGAGCTTGCCAAATAAGGAGCGCTCGTGGTTATTTTCGTCGTATATTTCCCAAGAAAGCCAGCAAAATATCGGCGAGCCAAGTATGTGTCTGCGAGGAATAAAGCCCCAATAGCGGCTGTCGGAGCTGCAATCACGATTGTCGCCCATGCCAAAATAGTAATCTTGCTCAACAACATATTTGTCCGTTTGTCGTGAATCAATTGAAATCGCTCCATTGCTAATGGAGATTTGATGACCTTCACGCATTATGAAAGTATCCCAAATTTGATAATTTTGGGCATGCAAAAGCACGGTATCTCCCTTTTTGGGTATGCGGACAGGACCATAGTTGTCGTGTGTAAAATTTGCGCCTTTGGGAAAAGTGCGGAACACTTCCATCGGATCTTTGGGCTGATTTTTCAACACAATACCGTTTTCTGCAAGAGGTTGCGGCTTGCCATTCACATAAACTAAATTATCTATTATCTGCAATGTGTCGCCGGGCAAAGCTATACAGCGCTTCAAATAGTATTGAAATTCTTTCGCTTCGATTTCATCTCGTGTGCCCGGAAATACGAATACTATAACATCGCCGCGGTCCGGATCGGAGAGCGAAGGCAACATTTTGTATGGCAAGGGAATATTGAAAAATGGGATTATTTGCGGAGTTGATGGACCGAATAATTTGTTTACCAGAAGGAAATCGCCTGTCATTACTGTGTTTTCCATAGAGCCTGTCGGTACGATAAACGAAGCGATAAGCAGGCTGTGTAAAATCATTACGAAAACTAATGCACCGACAACAGTTTTTACCCAGGAAAGTAGTGCTTCGGTAAAGGTTTGCGGCTTTTTAGCATCTTTCATTGCTTTATTTTTTTTTCTATAATCATTTATTTTTTGTACTATGCTTGATATTTTCATTTAGTTTAATTCTCCTTATTATAAGGTATTTATGAGGTTAATTGGTTTTCAAAATTATAGAGACTTCAAAAAAACTTAGTTTGCACAAATTATTTTTTACTTCCTTACTGAGAAGATTTGCTATATCATACTTTTTGTCTTCTTCCGTTCAACTCGCACAGCATCATTATTAACAAATGTCATAACGAAATCTTAAAAAAAATATGCACACATTTTTGCATTCGCAGAATGGTGAAAGCAATAGGAAGATGAATTATTAAAAAATATTCATAATTTGCGATGCTATTCAATTGTATTATTCAGATAATTATCAACTTTTAGATTTTCCAAAGCGCCAATAAGAAAAGAAAAAATATACTCTCTATCCTTCGCTGTTATTACCGTTGGACGCCATTGAATATCAATTCCATTGGCTTTTGCCTGCAATTCTAAATTTTCGGTATTGCTTGCATATTCATCCGTATCCAAAACAAATTGAAACAAAGCCAGCGCAAAAACCTTATCACCTATGGTTACAAATTTAGTCGAAATCCTAACTCTGCTATCGCACAATTTGTCCATCGTAATTCTTTTGATAACATTAGCGGTAAAGGTTGGAATCAGCAGCGAGCAATATGAAGACGCTTTTTCATATTTTCTATAAAAACATTTACAATTATGCGCATTTTCATAAATATATAGCAATTGTCCTGCATCATCAAAAATAGCAACAGGAATTTCTATTTTATCATATATAACATTCAGCAAATCCGTTATAGAATTAATTTCACCTAAATCTATACTTTCTATTAATTCTATTATTTTCATATTCTTAGAAATATTTTATTGTCAATCAGTTTGGTTTAGCGGGTTTTAATATATTTTATTAAGTCAATGAAGACGGTATATATACCCATATATTTTAATTAACCCTGAAATACACTTCAATATATTTATTAATAAATTTTAATTATACCTTTCTAATGTGAAATTATTGCCCAAGTATAATTTGCGAACTTCTTCGTTGGAGGCAATTTCCTCGGCAGTGCCGGCAATGTAAATGTTGCCGTCAATCAAAATGTAGGAACGGTCTGTAATCGACAGCGTTTCGTGAACATTATGGTCGGTTATGAGAACGCCAATCCCGTGATTTTTAAGGTCTCTAACCATGCTCATTATATCTTCAACAGCAATCGGATCAATGCCTGCAAACGGCTCGTCAAGCAGTACAAATTTGGGATTTGAAGCCAGAGTTCTCGCTATTTCACATCGCCGCCGTTCGCCGCCAGAAAGCATATAGCCCTTGCTTTTTCGTATGTGCGTTATTCTAAATTTTTCCAGCAATTCCTCCAGGCGCTCCTTGCGTTCCCTTCGCTTCATCGGTTGCAATTCTAAAATTGCCTTTATATTGTTTTCAACCGACATCTTGCGAAAAATAGAGGCTTCCTGTGGCAAATAGCTGATGCCAAGACGTGAGCGGCGGTACATGGCTTTGTTAGTAATATTTTTTTTATTTATTTCAACTCTGCCCGAATTTGGTTTAATCATACCAACAATCATATAAAAAGTCGTGGTTTTGCCTGCTCCATTCGGACCAAGCAAGCCTACAATTTCGCCTTGCCTTATCTCCAGAGAAACGCCTTTCACAACAGTTCGTTTCTTATATTTCTTAATTAACTGGTCGGCACTTAAAGTTGAAGTTGAGTCGTCTATTTCCATGAATAAAAATTAATAATTCTCTTCGTTTAAATATGCAGGATAGCGGCGGAAAGTATCTTTTGCTATAATTTCTGAAAAATAATTAAATAATATTATTCTCATGTTCAGCTTATTAAACTTCCCAACAGGAACTTGCATTTCAGTTATATCCAATTCATTGTTTGAATTAATTTTTTTTTGTTTGATAAAAAAAACATCCAAGTTAAAGCTAACAGAGATAAAATTAGTATAATTAGACACATTGTTCTTTATAATAATTTTGAAATATGGCAGAATATCATTATGAGATGCAGAAGAAGAATTATCTGTCAAAAATAAGGTATACCGCTGATTTTCACGAGCGTTATTTAATTTTTCAATCAAAGTGTTCGATACGTAATTTTTGATAAGATTATATTTATCGAAAGCAATTTTGCTTCGCCTGTGATTTTCCGAAGCCGCAAGCTGTCTCTCTTTTATGCGTTTGCGGGCATTGCGATTCTGGGTCTGCAGCAAATCTATTATTTGAGCAACATGTTCTTTGGTTGATTTAACGCTCATGAATCTTTATATTTGATTCTAAAAAAATTAATACACACTTTAATCATCAAAAATACAAACTTCCCAAGTAATATGCAATTTTTATCAATTAAAACTATCTAAATTTTTTCAAACCTTATAAAATCATTGTATATGAAAAATCAGGTACAGGCAAGCATATCTTATTTATTTTTAAATATAAAAAAAATATTTTTCAATATGTAGGTAAAACTACTGACGGGGGGGGGTAAAATTATACTTAATTTTGCATTATAATTTTTTTTATTAACCAATTTTGGAAATACGAAATGAGAAAAATGTTTCTAATCGCCGCCATCACGATTATAGGTATGATGGCAATTAATTCGCAGGAAGCAAGTGCGCTTCCTTCAGGATATTTCATGGAAGTTACGAAATGGCCGTGTCCTGGCAGAGACAGTGTCGAAGGTTGTGTCGAAGTTATTAGAGATGCAGCTGGACATGCAGTATATACAGAATCAAATGATTGCGATGGCAATACAACCAAAACGGGAGAATACCCCAAAGGAATTATAGCATTTATTGATACTGTATATAAGGATACTATTATTACTACATTGGAAGATGTTTGGTTAAAGGCTACCCGCGACCGAGCAAATGATGCAAAATTAACTATGGCAGAAGCCTTATCGCGTTATATTCCTGCTGAAAAAAAGGATAGTGTCGTATCTCCACATGATACAATTCGGATTTATCATTTTAAATTTGAACGAATTGATATTTCTACCGCTAATATTACATTTACAGAACATGTTAATAGCATCGATATTCAATCCGATAAGCCTGTTAAAGTACAGATAGTTGACTTATCTACAGGACTGTTTGCAACAGGCGTAATCGTTGTTAATAATTCAGCTACTATCAGTATTGGCGCATTGCCTATGGGCTGTAGATATGCCGTTATCGTCAATCAAACTATTGAGGGATACGGTGAAATTATTATTGCAACGCATGAGTTCTGCAAAGCAGCAAATTAACCGGCATTGATTAAGATTTTCAAAGCGATACAGCCAATAACCTGTATCGCTGTTTTTTTTGTATATTTGTAAGTAGTAATATAATACCAAATTAAAAGAATATGTATA
>JAVBOP010000162.1:0-8632 GCA_031550405.1 Kapaibacterium sp. (SeqCode) | reverse complement strand
TCACTTTTGTCGGATAAAATGAACTTGCTCATTTCCAACTCCTTTGATTATTTAGTGTATATTTATACCACACAAATATGTGTGGCTGTTTATTAGATTCGGGTATGGCTTGGAACAGGAAGGCAACAGGGATAAAAGTATTTACAGTGCAACGTCGCTAAGCGGCATATAATTATCGTGCTTATCTAAGAAAACAAATTTATGCGCCACAAATAATCCTATCATGTTGTCCAAATTCTCCATTATAATTAATTTTTCTACGTATTTTTATTAAAAACAATTCAATCTTAAGTAATAAAAACGATATTATTTTTATATTATTTTATACATATTGAGAATTTTATTCTACTCTCCATAATTTTTGATTTGATTAATAAAATTTTGCAATCGCAACTTGCATGTTGAACTATGGTTATAGTTGCTGCGTTTGATATGGGTATGAAAAAGCACAAACAAATGCTGCTATTATTAATCTGCCTATCGCTTTCATTATTTATTCTCCTTAAATGGAACGTTCTTAAATATACCTTCTCTAATTTTAATTGTATCATTGCCTCGTGCTACCTAATATAGTATAATTTATTTATTTTCAAAGACTTAGCTTGGTTTGTGCGAGAAAAGTTGACAAGTATTTAAATTGTTGAAATATAAAGGGTTATAAGACAATGAACGTATCTGTTGTTTACAATACCTAAATTTTATTGCCTTGCATGTTAAAAAAAATTGTATACAATCTAATATATTTTTCTTATATTTGGCAAGATTATTTTTACTTAAATTTATAGCACGTGGATAGATATGGAGAATACACCGCCAGAAATATTTTATTCTCTCAAAACAGCTCTGCAAAATCCAGAAGCTGTTTTGAGACTTGATTTACACTACAAAAACCTCACAGAATTTCCTACAGAAATTTTTCAATTCAAAAATCTTACAGAATTGTTTCTCTGGAATAACAATTTAAAGGAATTGCCCAACAGTATTGCAACTCTAACTAACTTAAAAAAAATAGACATAAGTGGAAACCAAATACATACTTTGCCGTCTTCTTTGTCGGATTTAGAAAATCTTGAAGTTTTAATTTTAAGCTGGAATAAATTAAGCGATTTGCCTGAAGAAATTGGAAATTTCAAAAAAATAAAGATATTAGGATTAAGTAATAATAATTTAAGAAAATTACCTAATTCTATAGCAAATATATTATCACTCGAAGAGCTGATATTGAGTGAAAATGAACTCGAATTTTTGCCTGAAAACATTGGTAACCTTATAAATTTAAAAATGCTTAGAGCGTGTGGAGCTTATATCAAACATCTGCCCAATTCTATTTGCAAACTTAAAAATCTTGAGAAACTGGAAGTCCACCAAAATCATTTAATTGACCTGCCCGAAGAAATTGGAAATTTAACAAGTCTTGTTAAACTAAGAGCTTATAATAATTTATTAATGGATTTGCCGTCTTCGATTTGCAATTTATCTAATTTAAAGAAGCTAATTCTTTACAAAAATGATTTGCGAAATGTACCGGATAATTTTGGAAATTTGACACAGCTTAATGAATTAGATTTAAGTGTCAATGAATTAAAAGAGTTGCCAGATAGCATTTCTAAATTAATAAATTTAAAAAATATTAATTTAGGTAGAAATCAATTTTCACAAGAAACCAAAGTAACAATACAATCTTTACTACATAAAATCTCTATTAATTGGTCATAAGCCATTGCAATTATTGGCGAGGTTTATGTTGATACACTTCGCCTTTTTTTTTGTTGGTATAATAAACATCTGAAAAAAAATCAAGATAACAATTGTAAAAGTAGAATATTATTTATGAAAAAAATATTCATAAATAAGAGTTAAATCTCGCTAACACAATAAGTTAAATTTAATGAACCGCCCGCTATAATCCTGTGTGAATCCTCTTTTTTTTCGTTCTTTGATGTTTATACCCTTTAAAAAACATGCAGGAACGCTTTTCATGCCTCGTATAAAAATGCTTCAGGTTATAAAATTAAAATTCGCCAGTCAAACATCACTTCGGAAGTACATCAATTTTTGTAACAAACCTTTAGCGATCCTCATGCAAATATTGCTGGTTACAAAAAATTATTAATAATTGTTAATCAAAAATACGGCAAACATTACAATTACAATACTTTTCGCTTTCATTGCATTACGTAAGTCTCATATAAAAAAGATGTTAATGCTATCAAAGCTTTTAAAAAAACTTCAAAAATAACTGTGCATTTCACAAAGCAAAATCTTTGCAACTACCTGATAATATTGCACTTATGTTTTGCCGCCGTATAATCCGGAATTGAATCTTGTTAAAAAAATTTGGTGGAAATTTAAGCGAGAATTTTCTAACAAATTATTCGAAAATCTTGAAAAATTAAGTGATTTTTTATCCGATTTAACAAATTCATTAACAAAAGAGGAGGTCGTTTCAATATGTTTATGCAATTATAGTATAAATTTTTATAGCAAATGGTATAAAAATCAAAGAACGAAAAAAAAAGAGGATTCACACAAGATCATAACGGGCGATTCATTAAATTTAACTGATTGTGCTAGCGAGATTTAACTCTTATTTATGAATAAATGTTAAAACGCAGGAATAATTAACACATCTTTATGAAGATTGAGTATAAGATGCTCGGATTGAGCTTTTGCAGATATGGTATGGTATAAGGTAACCCATTATCTCAAAAAAAAAAGCCTTGTAAAATTAATAAACAAGGCTTGAAAAAAAATTGCGGCTCCTATTTTTGCGATTCGTCGATGACCCAAACTTTGACAGTGGCATTAACTTCAGAATGCAATTTGACCTTAACATCAAATACGCCAAGCGTTCTTATTGGCTCTTCAATGAAAATATATTTTTTCTCGACATCAAAACCTTTGTCTGCCAATTCAATTGCCAGCATTTGATTAGTTACAGAACCATACAGCTTGCCTTCTTCGCTCACTTTCATTGCAACTGTCAATTGCACGTCTGCCAATTTTACGGCTAATTCTTCTGCAACAGTTTTAATTTTTTCGACTTGTCTCAAGTACTGTTTTTTCTCAATTTCGATACGTTTCATCATACCCTCTTTTGCATAATATGCAAGAGAGCGCGGCAACAGGTAATTGCGTGCGTAACCGTCTTTTACTGAAACTATATCTCCTATTTTTCCAAGTTTATCTATATTGCTTCTTAATATAATTTTCATGTTTGTATCCTGATTTTTATTTTATTAATTATGACTGTGATTCAACTGGTATTTCAACATTGTCCGTAAAAACAATCTCTTCATCAATACTTTCTACTGCTATTTCTTCATCAATTGCGCCAGCATTGTCAAGCTCAAAAATTATATTTTCATGAATTTCATTTTCGCCAACTGATGTTATCAATGTTTCGCCTGATTTACCTTCTGCCAAAGATTTCTCTTTGCGGTACTGTCTCAAAACATCATCAAGCTGAAGCGTCAAATGTCGCAAAATAGTATCTTCCAGAACAAGGAAACGCTCCAGAATCGGTACAATGCTTGGAGGCGCATTAAAGACAATGTGCATATAATACCCATTGAGTTTTTTGTTTATTGGATACGCAAGGCGACGGCGTCCTAATTTATTAATTTCCTCTATCACACTGCCGTGATTTTCTAAATATGTAGTAATTTTAGCAACTACTGCTTCAACATCGGTATCTTCTAATGCCGCATTAATAATGATGGTTGTCTCGTAGACACGGCGCAAACTCATTTAATCTCCTCAATTAAAATCTAACTAATTTAATGTTATATATAGTACTTCAATTTTATTTTCTAAAAGCAAGATTACAAATATACAGCTTTTTCTCTAATTATACAAAAGAGAAAAATTGATTAAGCTATTTATATCGTTTTTTGATTTTATTTTGCTATATTTGAATCTTAAGTATATTGAATTGGTTTATTTATGTATTCACGCTTGCTTTCAGCATCAGTTTTTGGAATAGATGCTTTTGTTGTCGAAATAGAAACGCACCTTGATAATGCCTTACCCCAATTTTCCATCGTGGGCTTGCCAGATTCCACTGTAAAAGAGTCGCGTGATAGAGTTTCAGCCGCTATTAAAAATTCTGATTTTATTTTCCCCAATAAAAAAATAACTATTAATCTTGCTCCGGCTGATATAAAAAAGGAAGGCAGTGCGTTTGACCTGCCAATCGCATTAGGTATTTTATCTGCTACAGGAGTTATACCTCCGGAGAATTTTGATGGTATGCTCGCTTTGGGCGAACTTGCTCTGGAGGGCGGTTTGCGTCCGGTTCATGGCGTATTGTCGGTTGCACTCAAGGCTAAGGAAGCAGGCTATCAAAAATTGCTGCTGCCAAAAGTGAATGCAGAGGAAGGCGGACTTGTGCATGGCATTGAAATTATTCCTGTTGAAACACTAAGGCAGGCTGTCGATTATATAAATGGCTTGGAAATAATCCCGCCGTGTGTTGTTGATAAGGATGCTATTTTTAATAGAAAGGCAGAGACATCGCAAATCAACCTGTCTGACGTAAAAGGTCAGGAGAATGTGAAGCGAGCGATAGAAATAGCAGCTGCCGGAGGGCATAATATCCTGTTGATAGGACCTCCCGGATCTGGGAAAACGATGCTTGCCAAACGCATCCCGTCCGTATTGCCGCCGCTTTCTATGGAAGAATCGCTTGAAACCACCAAAATACATTCCATTGCAGGAATGCTTGCCAAAGGCGAGCCGTTAATAACGGCACGACCGTTCCGCTCACCGCACCATACCATTTCGGATGCTGCACTTGTTGGCGGCGGAATGAGCAAAATAAAGCCCGGTGAAATATCTTTGGCGCATCATGGTGTATTATTCCTCGACGAATTGCCCGAATTTGCCCGCAATGTGCTGGAGGTATTGCGGCAGCCGCTGGAAGACAAGCAAATCTGCATTTCACGGGCAAAGCTGGCGATAGAGTATCCTGCAAATTTCATGCTGGTTTGCTCAATGAATCCATGCCCATGCGGCTGCTACGGCGATCCCACCAAGCAATGCACATGCTCGCCAACACAAATCCAGCGGTATTTAGGTAAAATATCGGGTCCATTGCTGGACAGAATAGATATACATGTCGAGGTTCCAGCCGTAAAATATCAGGAGTTATCAGACCGAAAGGAGAGCGAAAAATCAGAGGAAGTCCGCAAACGGGTGATGGCTGCGCGCAATATTCAGGTGGAACGGTTTTCCCAGGCTAAAGGCATATTCAAAAATTCAGATATGGGCTCAAAAGCCATCAGAACATACTGCGAGCTTGGCGAAGATTCTCAGAATCTACTCAAAATTGCAATGCAAAAACTGGGGCTTTCAGCGCGCGCATACGACAGGATATTGAAAGTTGCACGCACCATAGCCGATTTGGCAGACAGCCCAGGCATTGAATCCAAGCACATAAGCGAGGCAATACAATACCGCAGCTTGGACAGGGAATACTGGAAGTAATGCCATCAGGCCAAAACATTGAATTTATTTCCAGAGCAACACAATAGAAAAAATATACCTTACCATATATTTAAGATTTTTAAAGACGGGCAAAAATGTGTATTTTTGATGCAGCTAAGATATGCAATATCGTGGTTATCAATAGCCCACTAATTATGAATTTTTTTTAATAATTTAACCAATATAAACACAAAATATGAATACAAATGATAATCGAAAGCGGATGTTTCCAGAGGTTGCCGACGAGCAGTGGAATGACTGGAAGTGGCAGGTAAAAAATAGAATTGAAACGCTTGACGAACTAAAAAAGTGCATTAATCTGACTGTAGAAGAAGAGGAAGGAATAAAGCAGTCGCTGAAGACATTGCGCATGGCAATCACGCCATATTATTTGAGTTTAATCGACACTGATAATCCGAACTGTCCGATACGAAAGCAAGCAATACCAACGATTTTCGAACTTAAAAACTCTTCAGCCGACTTGTTGGATCCACTGCATGAAGATGAAGATTCTCCCACTCCAGGCTTAACACACCGCTATCCAGACCGTGTTCTATTTTTAATCACAGACCAATGTTCCATGTATTGCAGGCACTGCACACGTCGACGGTTTGCAGGTCAAAGCGATTCCGAATCGCCATCAAAGCGCATTGATAATGCTATAGAATATATTGCCAAAACGCCAGTGGTGCGGGATGTGGTGCTTTCGGGCGGCGATGCGCTGCTTATTAGCGACAGCAGGCTGGAATCCATCATCCAGCGCCTGCGCGATATTTCACACGTTGAGGTGATACGCATCGGCAGCAGAACTCCCGTAGTTTGCCCGCAGCGCATTACTCCCGAACTAACTAATATGCTAAAGAAGTATCATCCGATATGGCTAAATGTGCATTTCAATCACCCAAATGAGATTACGCCTGCATCTCGTGAAGCATGTGAGCGTCTGGCAGATGCTGGCATTAATATTGGCAATCAATCGGTATTGCTTCGTGGAATAAACGACTGCCCGCAGATTATGAAGAAGCTCGTATGCGAGATGGTCAAAATACGCGTGCGCCCTTACTACATATATCAATGCGATCTGTCAATGGGTTTGGAGCATTTCCGCACGCCTGTTGCCAAGGGTATTGAAATTATTGAGCATCTGCGCGGTCATGTGTCAGGCTATGCTGTGCCTACGTTTGTAGTGGATGCACCGGGTGGCGGCGGCAAAATCCCCGTCATGCCGCAGTATATGATATCACAAAGCCCTGACAAGGTGATATTGAGGAATTTTGAAGGAGTGATTACAACATATACGCAACCGACTGATTATAAGAATGAATGTTCTTGTGAAGACTGCAAAAACGTGCGCTTATCAGGCGGTGTTGCTTCATTATTGCGCGGAGACAAGCTATCATTAGAGCCGGAACTCTTAGAGAGAAAAAAAAGAACGCATAACAATTATTAATAATTTTTAATCAAACGTATACATTCATGCAAAGTAAATTAGGATTAGATTTTAAGAAAATAGAACATGCCCGCAATACGGCAAAAGAAATTGCCAATGGCGTGCAAGTGTTTGTAAATAAATATACTACCGTGGCTACGGAACGTACATTATGCCGTTTATTGGGCATAGATGGCATTGACCAGTATGACGTACCGCTACCTAATATCGTGGTCGAAGCAATGAAAGAAAACGATCGCCTGTCAGGAGGTGTCGTGCATCTTTTAGGCAGAGCTATATTGGATGGCAAGGGTACTCCGCAAGAAATTGCACAGCAGATAGCGGATGATAAATTGGATATTCTGTCTCTGAATGAGCATTCGGATGCGACAATACAGCAGGCTGTTCAGCCATATATTGAGCTGGCTATTAATCGAATCAAGCAAAATCGCAAACGGCGAGAGGATATTATCGCTCAAAAAAGCGATGCACCGAGACCATACTTATATGCGATTGTGACTACGGGCAATATATATGAGGATGTTGTGCAGGCACAGGCTGCTGTTCGGCAAGGTGCTGACATTATTGCAGTTATAAGAACAACCGGTCAAAGTTTACTTGATTATGTCCCTTATGGTGCTACAACTGAAGGTTTTGGTGGTACATTTGCTACACAGGAAAATTTCCGTATCATGCGAAAGGCATTAGATGAAGTTGGCAACGAAGTTGGTCGCTATGTTCGTCTTTGCAACTATTGTTCCGGCTTGTGTATGCCCGAAATTGCTGCTATGGGTGCTTTGGAAGGGCTTGATGTCATGCTTAATGATGCTCTATACGGCATTCTTTTTCGTGATATTAACATGCAGCGAACGCTTGTCGATCAATATTTTTCACGCATTATAAATGGCTTTGCAGGCGTTATTATTAATACAGGCGAGGATAATTATCTTACAACTGCTGATGCGTTCGAGCAGGCTCATACCGTTTTGGCTTCCGATTTGATAAATGAGCAATTGGCACTTTTGGCTGGCATTCCTGAAGAACAAATGGGCTTGGGACATGCTTTTGAGATGGATCCAGAGCTACAAAATGGTTTCTTATATGAATTGGCACAGGCTCAAATGCTTCGTGAAATATTCCCTAAAGCACCGCTAAAATATATGCCGCCTACTAAGTATATGACAGGCAATGTATTTAAGGGACATGTGCAGAATGCGTTGTTTAATGAGGTTGCAGTATGGACAAATCAGGGAATATTGCTGCTTGGTATGCTGACTGAGGCTATACATACGCCGTTTATGTCCGACAGGTTTTTGGCAATCGAAAATGCTAAATATATCTTCAATAATATGCGAAATATTGGTGATGAAGTCGAATTTAAAAAAGACGGCATCATTCAAAAACGTGCACAGGATGTACTGACTAACTGCATTGAATTATTAGATAAAGTAAGCAAAGAGGGCTTATTTACAGCATTAGAAAAAGGCATATTTGCAGATATAAAGCGCCCCAAAGATGGCGGCAAAGGCTTAGATGGTGTTGTGCAAAAAAGCGAGACATATATCAATCCATTCATAGCGCTTATGAAGGGAATGGTGATGTAGTTTTGCCGCGTTTGATGTGTCTTTGCAAATATTCAAACTAAGAGCAATATATTTTAATATTTGTTTATTTATAAACATATACTTATATTTGTAGTATATGTTTATATTAATA
>JAVBOP010000187.1:0-25961 GCA_031550405.1 Kapaibacterium sp. (SeqCode) | reverse complement strand
TAGAGACGATGTGTCGATTGCTAAAAGTATCTCGCAATAGTTATTATAATTGGTGTAAGTATAAAGAATCAAAGCGACTTACCAGTTCTGATGGAATCAAATCAAAGATTAAAACTGCTTATGACGCATCTAAAAGCATTTATGGCAGCCCACGCATAGCTAAAGAATTGGGTTTGTCTTGAAAAACAGGTCTAATAGCAAAAATAGCTGCTGCGGTATAGTTTAATTTTTATATTTTTCATATACTTACAGTCTTTGAAAATAATGAATAAAAAGTCTGCTCAAATTGTGGTTCCAAACATACTAAAAAATCTGGTTTTCATACAGGATCTTGCGGTTACTACAAAAAAGCAAAAGGCAACGGCATCAAAGTCGTTGTTGTTTTTATATGTATTATTATGACAGTAACCACTATTTAATTCCTTTTTCATATCTTTGCAATATGTACAGGATATTTTTGATATTGATTTTATGTGCTCTTGGTGCGTGTACGCCTGCTGTGCGGTTTACTTCGGCGAATACAAATGCAGGATCAATACCGTCAAAGCAGTCTAAAAGCACTGATATAAGCAGTAACAAGGCAGGAAATGTGCTTCCGGTGGGAACAAAATTTCGCGGAAAGGCTTCATATTATCATGACAAATTTGACGGCAGATTGACGGCAAATGGCGAGACGTTCAGCCAGACAGCGTTTACGGCGGCGCATCGCGAGCTGGCTTTTGGCACTATGGTGAAGGTGAGGCGCATTAGCAACAATAAAACGGTTGTTGTGCGGATTAACGACAGAGGTCCATTTGCGGAAGGCAGGATTATTGATTTGTCGTATGCCGCTGCCGAAGCAATCGATTTGATAGATGATGGAGTTGCAGAAGTGGAAATTGAAGTTACCAAATAGCTATATAATATCCAATAGATTTATGATTTTTTTTTAATAATACTCTTTAATAATACTCGTTATGAAGCTGTATATTCTGTTTTTATCGATAAATATATTTTTTTTAACTATGGCATATTCATCAAATGCCAATGACCTTTTGCCTCATAAGTGCAGTACATTCCATAATGTTAGCGACAGGAAACCAACGAATGAATTGCAGGCTGGGCGCGCTACAATGCAGACATTTGCCATTTCGCCTCAAAACAGATTCCGCGTGCATTACGATACCGTTGGCGTGAATGCTGTTGAGAAGGTTGATAAAAACTACAATGGCATTCCTGACTATATAGACACGGTATGCAGTGTTTTCGATAACGTGTATGAGGTGGAGGTCAATGAGATGGGGTTTTTGCGTCCGCCGACGGATTATTATGAGGCAGGTGATATGCTATATGATATATATATAGAGGACTTATCTATGGATATGCTGTATGGCAAGACGGAAACCATTGATATATTCGGCAATGGCGTGTTCCCTAAATATTATTCCAAAATAACGATAGACAACAACTATTCGCCCACCGATTCGGCGGTATCCAATGGCAGGAAAATTCCCGCTTATCCAAAAACCAATGGATCGGACGCTGTCAAAGTAACAGCTGCACATGAGTATCACCATGCAATACAGTTCACTTATGGCGAAGATGCAAGCTGCCGCTCTATTTATGAAATGAATGGCGTTTGCATGGAAATGCTCGTATATCCTCAAATTGATGACTATCTGCAATATGTGAACCTGCTTTTTACTGACATAAGCAGGTTTGTTTTTGGCAATGGCTGGTATGAAAATGGCTATTCGTATGGCATATTTTTCTACATGATAAACCAAAAATACGGCATAGATGCGATACGTAATTTCTGGGAAACATTGAGTAGCGGGGTAACAGGCTACAGGGCATTGAACAGGTGTTTGCTGAATTATAGCAGCACCTTGAATGATGAATGGTTTGATTTTACAAAATGGATATATCATTCCGGCAGCAGGACAATAGAAGGGCAATATTTCCCAATGGCTTATAAATTCAATGACTTACTGCCGACCAGCACAGCACAGTTCTACCAGCAGTACCTGCGAAATGACACCCTGCTGCCATACGAACTGGCATATAACAGGATGACATATCCCAGCGATGATTTTTATATAACTCCTGATACCAGCGATTTTTTGATAACCAATCTCGACTCCAACGGTGCAGCGGCGCAATCTTTCAAAGCGATAGTAGCCAGCACATATATAGCCTCCAGTCAGGAGGGCAATACCATTCCTGTGTTCGATGGCAAGTACTGGTACTCAATCTATTCGGCAAACGAGATGATGGATTCCATAGTATATTTATACTCTGGCAGCGCAGTGCATAACGTATCAAAGCCCTATCCGCAGCCGCTATACAGGTCAGACAAGGCACAGCTATACCTGCCAGTGCCGGATTCGGCATACATAGGGCAAAAAGTGAAGCTGATTGTATACAATGCGGATTTGTGCGAGATTGCGGCTGCTAATTTACCGATAACTGTCAATAACCGGAACCGGGTTATCGTGTATCCGCCCAGCGGCTTGTCATCCGGCGTATATATATATTCCATCGACACCGGCGGCAGCAAAATCCTCGGTAAATTCTTAATTAAGTAGAGCTATCCTCATTTGGAGATATTCGTATGTCTTGTTTTTGATATGCCAATTCTATGCCCATTTGGTTTAGCTCCTGACGGACGCGCAAGTTTACTATTTGCTGATAATCCATGAATTTCATATAATCGTTACTCTTTATATAATATACAGTTAGAAAGATATATGAATAATTCGAGAATCCCGAAAAATGGCTCCTGCCAAATTCCAAATCCGCCTCTTTACTTATAATCTCACTTATAACCGCCGGTATCTGCCGCAATTTTTCATTTGGAACATCGAAAGGAATATTAATTGATAAATCGACTCGCCTCCGTTCCATCCGGCGAAAATTTTGCAACTTTGAAGCTGTAACAACAGAGTTTGGAATGGCGACCTCTTCGCCTGTTATGCTGTTTATTCTAATAGACTTAAGACCAATTTTTGTAACAATACCTTCAGTTTGATTTATCAAAATATAATCACCTATTTCAAACGGCTTATCGGAAACGATCGAGATGAAGCTCAGTATATCACTCAGGAATGACTGCGCCGCAAAGGCAATCGCAACACCGCCAATCCCAAGAGCTGTAAGTATTTTGCTGACATCAACGTCTAAATTATTTAGAATAAAAAAAGCGGCAAATGTCCAAATAAATATTTTAATTATTGGAAATATCAAATAGATAGCACTGGTATGATGAGTCTCTCTTTCCTTAAGAAGATTTTTTATTTCTAAATAAAATCTAATAAAATCAATTATCATGACAGTAACGGCTATTGTGCCAACAATCATTGCAAATTTATCTAAAAAATTTTCTAATTTATCAGATAAGTTCAAATAATTAATAGAGATATAGAATGCTGCCAATTTTTCAATCAGCCTTAATTTTGCCCTTATCTTTCCCGTTTTAAAATATGCAATTACCTTGTCATCTATTGGCGTTTCCGTCTTTTGGGAAAATTTCGCAGCAAAAACGATGATGGCTTTCAGGGCGAAATGCAGCGCATAATACAAGGCGATTACAAGCAAAAACGAGATTATATAATCAAGCGTATGATTGCCCAAATACTTTTCCGCCAAAAACGAATGATTCAGTAAATATTTATAAATTTCTTCCATAACAGCCACTTTGATTTATGAATTTTTTTTAATAAAAATATGCTTTTAACAAAATATTTGTCAATACTGGCGACATATAAGTGATGATTAAAAACAACAGCACGGATAGAAAGCCAATATTGATTTTTTTATTTTTCACTGCGCTGCTTTTCCAACATATTAACATATAGCATCGCAGTTGCAAATATAATGATAATTTTAATATTGCTTTTGTTATGATAGCCATATATTTTGCGGAAACTGTTTAGAAATATTTTTAATATTTGTTAATACAAATGGATATATTCCTTAGTAATATTGCTTAGGTATTTCATCTTTGTTATAATTGGCGTTAAAAAACTTTCTTGCCCGTGGAAAAAGAAATTGTTTTTATTGTTTTAGGAAAAATGTTATATTTGTAGTTCTTTTAGAAAAATTAATGGATGAGTGAGATTCAAAAATGAAAAAATGTTCGCAGCAACCAAGCCGAAGAAAACGCATGAACAAGCATGGCTTTCGTTTGAGAATGGCTACAAAAAATGGCAGAAAGGTTTTAGCAAGCCGCAGAGCAAAAGGCAGATACAAGCTGACAGTAAGCGACGAATAAGCTGTTGTACGCATACATAAGATGATTCAATTGAAATCAATCAAAGGATTTGGTAGCTTTAATCAGATCTATCAAATCGGCAAAAAATTTTATGCAAACAGTGCAAGTGCTGTTGTTGTTTTTAAGCACGATATATGCAATGAAAGTCATATTATTTTTTATGGTGTTGCGGTGAGCAAAAAGATAGCCAAGAAAGCTGTTATCCGTAACAGAATTAAGCGGCTTTTGCGGGAAAGTTTGAGAATAATTGTAAAAGAAGATTATTCTAATACTTTTGCATGTATAGATAAAATTATTTTAACATATCATGCCGCACCGACGCACCAACAGCTAATTAATTTACAAGAAATTTTGCCTGTTATCAAAAATATTTTGGAGCAGGCAAATTTTTATTATAGCAATAGTCTTAAAGGTATGTAAGCAAAGTTTATCGCCATTTATCTGCTGCATGGATTATTAAAAAATATTCATAAATATGGTTTGCTTAACTGGCTATAATGAATTATGTATGTATTGATGTTTATTGAATTTTAGGAATAACACAAATTAAATGAAACAAGCACGAAAAATTATTGTTTTGCCAATAAAATTCTATTGCCGGTTCATTTCGCCGCTATTCCCCAATTCATGTCGCTTTTACCCAACATGCTCGCATTATACAATGGAAGCAATTGAGAAGCATGGTATTTTTTGGGGCGTTCTGCTTGGTGCGTGGCGGATTTTGCGATGCAATCCATTTTCAAAAGGCGGCATCGATTACGTACCCGACAGCATTAAATTTTTTCATTGATTTACATCATTAACAATCAGCACGAATTATGAATAAAAATTAATAATTCTTGCTAACTTAATTATTAAAAATTATGGATAAAAAAACTATACTCGGCATTGTTGCCATTGCTTTAATTATGTTCGGATGGATGTTCTATATGAGCACAACCAAGCAGAATATACCGCAAGAACAAAAAGCGCAAGATACTGCAAATACGCAAGTTGTGGATAATTTGCCAAAAGAAATTGAAAAGCCTTCCATACAAATACCTTTGCATGATAGCAATGCTGTAAGCAATAAATTTGGGCAGTACTTTGCTAAACACGCAACAGGAAATGAACAAAAAATTATTATAGAGACGGATTACTATACTGCTATCATGTCGAACAAAGGCGCTTCAATTGTTCGCTGGACTTTGAGCAAGTATAATAAATGGGATGGCACGCCTGCGCAGCTTATAGGATATGACGGCTATGAGCTTTTTATGCGCTTTATAACAACTGACGCAAAGAAGATAGATTCGCGCGATTTATTCTTTACCATTGAAAATAATGAATCCCACATCAAGCTCACAGGCGATGAGCATAAGGACGTTGTATTTAATATTGATTTGGGCAATGGCAGGCAGATTAGCAAAAAAATCACGTTTCATGGCGATAAGTACCATATAGATCAGGAGATTATAACCAATGACCTTGATGCTATTTTGAAGAGCGGCTATTCACTTGTATGGGAAAACAGCCTTAACTATCAGGAATATAACAGTGCTGATGAGTCCAGCAATGCCCATGCAATCATTGCAATGAATGGCGAGATAGAGGAGTTTGATGCAACGGAGCCCGAAATCGAGGAAAAGAACTATACCGGCATAATTGACTATGTGGCAATAAAGACTAAGTATTTTACCACTGCAATTATACCGCAGCCATGGCAGAAATTCGATGGGACGGCTGATATATCAGGGCATACCGTCGCTGCCAAAAAAGATGGCAAAGTCGAAAAATACGGTATAGGCATTCGCGTGCCATACAAGGGCGGTAAGCAAACCAATGCGTTCAAGGTATTTATAGGACCTGTTGACTATAAGTTAGTAGAGCATTACGGCTTGGAAGCCACTGTCGATTTGGGCTGGCGATTCTTAATACGCCCTATTGGTGAGTATCTGATGCTGCCGCTATTCCATTTTATTCATAATTTTGTTCCAAATTATGGCATAGTAATCATCCTGTTCTCCATAATTATAAAGATATTACTGTATCCGCTCTCAATCCAGCAAATGCGCTCGGCGTCCAAGATGCAGCTATTAGCTCCCGAAATGACGCGGATACGCGAACAGCACAAGGATAATCCGCAAAAACAGCAGGCTGAAACGATGAAATTATATTCAGAATACAGCATAAACCCTGCCGGCGGCTGCCTGCCTCTGCTGGTGCAAATGCCGATACTTATAGCCTTGTGGCGCGTCCTTAATGGCACAATTGAACTAAGGCAGCAGGCATTTATGCTATGGATTACCGATCTTTCCATGCCTGATAAAATTTTAAGCTGGAACTTCTCCATACTTGGCATGACACATCTATCTGGCTTGGCAGTGCTTATGTCGGCGGCTATGTTCATACAACAAAAAATGACCATAACTGACCCTCGCCAAAAAATGATGATGTATATGATGCCGGCCATGTTCTTGGTGATGTTCTCTAACTTCCCGTCAGGTCTCAACTTATACTATTTCGTGTTCAACTTGCTATCAATTGGGCAGCAGGTATATATTAATAAATTTTCACGAAAGAAGCTGACGCTTGAAGATTTGAAGAAACAGCCTAAAAAGAAGGAAGGATGGCTGCAAAAGCAGATGCGTCAGGCACAGGAGATGGCTGCATCGCAAGGCAAAACACTGCCGCCATCGCTGCAAAAGCGCTTAGACAATGCGAATGCGGCAAAAGGCAATGCGCCCAATGCCAAAAACAATAAAGCCGCAAATCAGCGAAAAAAGAAGAAATAGCCACAACTTACCTGTAACAGATATTCTGCTGTCATTCCAGGCGAAGCCACTAACACAATATTGCTTTGCTTGGAATGAGTTTTTTTGTGCAGGCAAAAAATGCTATAATGCCTAATATTGTCGGTTGCGTTGCATTTATGATTTTTCATGTTATTACGACCTCTTAATACACCTGCGGTGCCATTACGAGCATGCACATTGCCGGCAGACAATAGCATATTATTAGTGCACCAAAAAAAAGCTCGCAATAGAACAATTACGAGCTTTAATATGTAATAAATACATTAGGTTACGTCATGCACTACTCTTCTATTCCGCGCCATACAAATGCTGCAATTGCTGCACCGAGAAGCGGCGCTATGATGAATATCCATAACTGCGATAATGCCTCGCCGCCAGCGAATATCGCTGGTCCAATGCTGCGAGCGGGGTTTACCGAAGTTCCCGTTATGGGAATGCAAACGATGTGAATCAGTGTTAATGCAAGTCCAATGGCAATACCTGCAAATCCGGCAGGGGCTTTGCTGCTTGTTGCGCCAAAGATTACCAGAAGAAAAATAAACGTGAATACTACTTCGGCAACGAAGCCTGAAGCGATTGAATAGGTTGATGTGAAATTAGCACCCAACCCATTGGTTTCTATGGAATATGCTGGATTTCCCATTGCAATCCAATATAATATTCCAGCACCTGCAATGGCTCCAATTATTTGGAAAACCATATACATAGTGGCGTCTTTAACATTAATTTTTTTGTTAATTAACATCGCAAAAGTAATTGCAGGATTGATATGACAGCCGGAAATTGAACCGATTGCATAAACCATTGTTAATACAGAAAGTCCAAATGCGAATGAAATTCCAAGCAATCCCACGCCGGTCATGCCGTTTGCGCCTGCTAAAACAGCACTGCCGCAACCCATAAGGACTAAAACCATCGTGCCGAGCATTTCGGCAAGATACCTTTTAATGTCATTTTTCATAAATCATCTTTTAATTTTTAGTGAGTATAAAATTAGTTAATTATAAAATGCTGCTTAACAGCAGATAAGTAAGACGGCTGTATAAAGTAAATGTTTTATTAATTTGCAATTTATTGTCAAGTCCCGTAAATTTACAATTCAACATACTGGCATGTTTTTCTATGCTTTTTTCTTATATTTGTAGCATTTTATTTTTAAAAACATTTAAAATTGTAGAAAGATTAATTTATTTTAATAATTAAGTAGGATACATAATGAGGATATTAGCTATCAACCCCGGTTCAACATCTACTAAGATTGCTATTTATGATGATTTGCAATTACTGTTTGATCAGACATTGCGGCATTCGGCAGAAGATATATCAAAGTTTCCCAATATCATGGCGCAATATGATTTTCGCAATCAAATCATTATTGAATCTCTGAAGGAGCGAAATATAGACTTGTCTTCGCTTGACGCTGTTGTTGGGCGTGGTGGATTGTTGAGACCTATAGCAGGCGGAGTTTACCCTGTAAATAATAGAATGCTCAATGACTTACGGAATGCCGAAGATGAACATGCCTCAAATCTTGGAGGAATTTTAGCTCATGAAATTGCTAAATCTACTGGAAAAAACATACCTGCATTTATCGTCGATCCTGTCGTAGTTGATGAAATGGCAGATATTGCCCGCATATCCGGCCGCCCTGAATTGCCCCGCATATCCATATTCCATGCCCTGAATCAGAAAGCTGTTGCCCGCCGCTATGCACGTGATAACAATAAGAAATATGAAGATCTGGATCTGATTGTTGTGCATCTCGGTGGTGGCATTTCTGTTGGCGTGCATAATCACGGCCGAGTGATTGATGTAAATAATGCTCTTAATGGCGAGGGACCTTTTTCGCCGGAACGTACGGGTACTCTTCCTGTTGCGGCGCTTGCAGAGATGTGCTTTTCGGGTAAATATGAATTAAAAGAGGTGCTTAAGCTAATAACAGGTAAGGGTGGATTCGTTGCATATCTTGGCACGAACGATGCGTATGAAGTAGAAATTCGTTCTTTGCAGCAAGGCGATACGGAAGCGAAAAAGATATTGGATGCGATGATTTATCAAATTTCCAAGGAAATAGGCTTTGCGGCGCCTGTGCTGAATGGCAAATTTGATGCAATATTGGTTACCGGCGGCATGGCTCGCTCCAAGTATATTTGCGAAGAAATCACAAAGCGCGTCGAATTTATTGCTCCTGTGAACATATATCCGGGCGAAGATGAGATGCAAGCCCTAACCGAAGGCGCATATTATGCCTTGCGTGGCGAACTGCCAATCTCAGAGTATTAGTATTGATATATACTGCTGGTATGGATTGTGTTATTGAAGAATCCGCTATAATTTATTGATAATCAGTTATTATAGCGGATTTCATCACAGGCAAGTCTCTCCCTCATTATAAAGTAAATTATTGGTGGTGGCGGTGGATAAATATTGCATGCCGTTAGGCAATTTTTTATTATATTTGTAGCTTTGTTAAAATTAAGCAGGCTCTAAAAATGGAAAGCTCAGAATATATACCTTTGCAGCAAGAATATAATGAAGAAAGTATAAAAGTCCTTGAAGGTCTGGAGGCGGTTCGTAAGCGTCCTGCAATGTATATTGGCGATACAGGGGAGCGGGGGTTGCACCATCTCATAAATGAGGTTGTGGATAATTCCATTGATGAGGCTCTTGCGGGTGCTTGCAAGGATATAGTTGTTACCATATATAAGGATGGCGCTTGTTCCATACAGGACGATGGGCGTGGCATTCCAACAGGCATGCACCCTGTCGAAAAAAGACCAACGCTTGAAGTTGTGCTTTGCACGCTTCATGCAGGCGGCAAGTTCGATAAGTCAAGCTACAAGGTGTCGGGCGGTTTGCATGGCGTTGGCGTGTCTTGCGTAAATGCTCTGTCTGTACAGTTTGAAGCGGTTATCAACCGTGATGGCAAAATACACCGCCAAACATATAGCGAAGGCAAGCCCACAAGCGGAGTAGAGATGATTGGCGAAACCAAAACTACAGGCACATTTATTAAATTCCTTCCAGATAATACTATCTTCCAGACAACAGAATTTAAATATGGCAAGGTTGCTGACCGATTGAGAGAGCTTGCTTTCCTTAATCCGCAAGTTAGTATAACTCTGAAAGATGAGCGCGAGGAGCTGGAAGATGTGTTCCATTTTAAGGGTGGTTTGCGCGATTTCGTTAATTATATTGATTCGTCAAATACTGCTATCACCAAGCCTGTTGCTGTTGCCGGCAAGGATATCGAAAATAATACGGATGTTGATATTTGCTTCCAATATAACAATAGCTACAGCGAAGTAGTATTGACCTATGTTAATAACATACATACCATTGAAGGTGGTACGCATTTGAGCGGCTTTCGGGCGGCATTAACGCGTACGCTGAAAACTTATGCCGAAAAAAATGTAAAAGGCAATAATAAGATAGAAATTATCGGTGAGGATTTCCGTGAAGGGCTTACCTCAATAATCTCCGTAAAAGTGCCTGAACCGCAGTTTGAAGGGCAAACAAAAACAAAGCTTGGCAATGGCGAGGTAGAAGGTATTGTCCGCCAGATAGTGAATGAGAAGCTGACCGAATACCTTGACAGCAATCCAAATGAAGCCAAGATTATAATAGATAAGGCAGTTAAGGCTGCCGAGGCGCGTATTGCCGCCAAAAAATCCCGCGATATGGTGCGGCGCAAAAATGCACTTGAATCATCAACTCTGCCCGGAAAACTGGCTGACTGCGCATCGAATAATCCTGATGAATGTGAAATATATATCGTCGAAGGTGATTCTGCGGGCGGTTCGGCAAAGCAAGGGCGCGACAGAAAGTTTCAGGCTATTCTCCCGCTTCGTGGCAAGGTGCTCAATGTGCAGAAGGCTATACCGAGCAAAATACTGGATAATGAGGAAATAAAAACAATGATAATGGCGATTGGTGCGGGATTTACAACCAAGCCTAACTATGATGATGAAGAACTTATATCCAATAATAGCGATAACCCCAATGGCAAAAAGGAGCGCGATTTCGATGCCGACAAGTCGCGGTATGGCAAGATTATCATCATGGCAGATGCCGATGTCGATGGCTCGCACATACGCACGCTGCTGCTGACTTTCTTCTTCAATTACATGCGCGATCTGATTTACAAAGGCAAGCTGTATATTGCCCAGCCGCCGCTATACAAGGTCAAAAAGGGCAAGCAGGAATATTATGCTTATGACGAAGAACAGCGCAAACAGATAATAGAGCGTATCCGAAAGGACAATCCAAATTTGAAAATGGAAATTGTCGAAAGCGAAGAAGAAGCTCTCGAGAATGAAAACAATATGGATTTGAAGAAAAAAGACGGCATTGTAATTTCCCGGTTTAAAGGTCTCGGCGAAATGAATCCTGATCAGCTTTGGAGTACGACAATGAATCCTGAAACCCGTACCCTGTTGCAAGTTTCCATTGAAGATGCAAACCATGCAACGATGTTGTTTCAAACGCTTATGGGAGATAAAGTCGAGCCGAGACGCGAATTTATAGAACGCAATGCACAATTTGTAAAAAATCTTGACATTTAATGAATATTTTTTAATAAATCACAATAACCAACTTATATTTAAAACCATTTAATATATGAATAACTTTTTATTCCTTCAAAAATTAAAATTAATTACGTATTTATCGTTTTACCGGTTTATCATCGAAGAAACTCAGAAGCACAGCATGTTTAATAGCTTTGTGTTTGAATTAGCTAAAAAAAATTACGATGACGATGAGGATTTTGATGAAGATAATTTCGATGACGACGATGAAGATTTTGATGAAGATGACTTCGATGATGATGAGGATTATGACGAAGACGACTTCGATGATGACATAGATATTGAGGATGACGAAATGTTTTACGATATGGATTTCGACACCATTGACGATGACTAACAGCACCTCTATAAAAAGCCCAATAATTTAATTGGGCTTTTTTTTGTTTTTGGGAGATGCGGGGGTGTGGAAAATATCCTCTTTTTTTTTGATATATAGATGAGAATGTCAGATAAAAATAGATATTTTCTCTTTGAAAAATTTTCAACCTTGCAAACACTTGATATTCCTCTTTCAATTAATTCGTATATTTGTGTCATTGAAAACAATTAAATATGCAATTTAATAATTATTATTATATAACTAAGGATAACTATGGCAGCGCCTCAAACAGATGATAAAAAAATTATATTCTCCTTAATCGGAGTGAGCAAAATTTTCCCACCGCATAAACAAGTATTAAAAGATATTTATCTTTCTTTCTATTATGGAGCTAAAATCGGCATTATCGGTCTCAATGGCTCTGGTAAATCAACGCTTCTCAAAATTATTGCAGGCGAAGAAACTTCATATCAAGGCGAAGTAACTTTTTCTCCCGGCTATTCTGTTGGCTATCTTGCCCAAGAGCCAAAACTTGATGATAATATGACTGTGAAAGAAGTTATTCAGCAAGGAATGCAGGAAATTGTCGATTTACTAAAAGAATATGATGAAATAAGTGCGAAATTTGCCGAGCCGCTTGATGATGATGAAATGAATAAACTCATTGACAGGCAAGGTGTTTTGACCGATTTGCTCGAAGCAAAAGATGCGTGGAATCTTGAGAATAAGCTCGAACGCGCAATGGACGCTTTGCGTTGTCCTCCAAGCGATGCACAAATTAAATACCTTTCTGGTGGCGAGCGCCGCCGTGTTGCTCTTTGTCGTTTGCTTCTTACTGAACCGGATATCTTGCTGCTTGATGAGCCGACAAACCATTTGGACGCAGAATCTGTTGCATGGCTTGAGCAACATTTGCAGCAATATAAAGGCACTGTTATCGCGATTACGCATGATAGGTATTTCTTGGATAATGTTGCCGGCTGGATTTTGGAACTTGATAGAGGTGAAGGCATTCCTTGGCAAGGCAATTATTCCTCATGGCTCGACCAAAAAGCTAAGCGGTTGGAGCAGGAAGGCAGAGCTGAATCTAAACGCCAAAAGACGCTTGAACGCGAGTTAGAATGGGTTAGAATGTCGCCAAAAGCAAGACACGCAAAGGCTAAAGCGAGATTATCAGCTTATGAAAATTTATTAAGCCAAGATGTCAAAGAGAAGGAAGAAACGCTGGAATTGTTCATACCGAACGGTCCAAGATTGGGCAATCACGTTATTGATGCAATTGAGGTTTCTAAGGCATTTGATGATAAACTGCTGTTTGAGCATTTGAGCTTCAGTCTTCCGCCTGCAGGCATTGTTGGCGTGATTGGTCCGAATGGTGCAGGAAAAACGACCCTATTCCGTATGATTATGGGACTTGAAAAAGCTGATTCTGGCGAGTTTACAGTTGGTGAAACCGTGCAGGTTGGTTATGTGGATCAGCAGCATGAGGATATTGATCCTGAAAAAAATGTTTGGGAAGTGGTTTCTGGCGGACTTGACGACATTATGGTTGGCGGTCGCAGCATCAATTCGCGTGCTTATGTTGCCAAGTTTAATTTCAGCGGTGCAGACCAGCAGAAAAAATGCGGCACTCTCTCCGGCGGTGAACGCAATCGCCTGCATTTGGCATTGACTTTGAAACGCGAAGCAAATGTGTTATTGCTTGATGAGCCTACGAATGATATTGACGTAAACACATTGCGTGCATTGGAGGAAGGCTTGGAAAATTTTGCAGGCTGTGCAGTTGTAATTTCCCACGACAGATGGTTTTTAGATAGAATTGCAACACATATTCTTGCATTTGAAGGCGAAAGCCAAGTATATTATTTTGAAGGTGGTTACACTGATTACATGGAAAATCGCAAGCAACGTCTCGGCAACGTAGAACCAACCAGAGTAAGATACAAGAAGTTAGTGAAATAGATTTATGAATATTTTTTAACAAAATACACAAAAAAAAACGTATGAATTATCAAGAAGTAATGCAGCAGCTCGAAGAAGCTGGCACCGAGCAAAATCGGAAAATATTTAAAAATCATGGTGCAAAAGAGCCGCTTTTCGGCGTTGCCATAAAATATATGAATCCGATTGCGAAGAAAATCAAGAAAAATCAGGCACTTGCAGAGGAACTCTATGCAAGCGGAAATTACGATGCAATGTATTTTGCGGGTATGATTGCCGATTCCAAAAACATGAGTGAGGCGGATTATGAACGCTGGATAAGTCAGGCATATTGCTATATGATTGCAGATTATACGGTTGCGGTGATGCTTGTGGATTCGCCGCTGGCTTTGAATATTGCAGATAAGTGGATTGCAAGTGGTGAGGAGCTGAAAATGTCGGCGGGCTGGAGTGCATATTGCTGGCTTTTAGGCTTCAAAAAAGATGAGGAATTTGACGCGAATAAAATCAGCCAAATGCTTGATACTGTTAAAGATACGATACATGATTCGCCTAATAGAGTTAGATATTCAATGAATGGTTTTGTTACGGCGGTTGGAATTTCATTTTTACCATTGCATGAAAAAGCGGTGCAAGTGGCAGAAGCTATTGGCAAAGTGAAGGTTTATATGGGTAAAAATAACTGTAAAGTGCCTATTGCATCGGAAGCTATTGAAAAAGCAAGGAATAACGGCAGATTAGGCTTTAAACGTAAAGCCACAAGATGCTAATACGTTAGATTTATGAATATTTTTTAATAAAATCTATATGGATACTTTTGCCCGCTCGCAAGCAGCCGCCGGTCCGTTAGCTACAAGCGGTTGAAGTGAGAATATAAAAAAGTAAAAAGTATGAAGTTATTCACAATTGACAAAGACGGAAAATTAATTCAATTTAAAGAAAGAAATTTTGCAGAAAATAATCGCGAAATAGACTTGGAAATTTTATTGGAGAAAAATCCAGAATATTTTTTAGAAAATAGCAATGTTTTGATTATTGGAAGACAGGTAACTACAAATCTCAATACGTTTATTGATTTATTAGGAATTGATAAACAAGGAAATACGGTAGTGGTTGAACTGAAACGAGAAAAAACACCACGGGAAACCATTGCTCAAATACTTGAATATGCCTCTTTTGTTGAAAATCTTAGTTATGAACAGTTGAATAAAATATATCAAGAGTATTCTGGAGATGAAGTGAACTTAGACGAATACCATCAACAATTTTTCCAGAACAGTGAAGATTTAAATGTTGCGTTTAATAAGTCTTCAAAGTTAATGATTGTAGCTCAAAATATATCAACGGAAATAAAACAGACGGCATTGTATCTTAAGCGGATGGGGATTGACATTTATTGTTTAGAATTTAAGTATTTTCTAAATCAATCAAATGAACGGATGATTTCAAGCGATTACGTCGTTGGAGAAGAAGAATTCTTAAAATCCGAAAAAATCAAATCAGCAGAACTACCGAAAGTAAATGAAAAGCAATTTGTAGCCTCTCTGAATAGATATGGAGAAATTGCTTTCAAAGCAATATCCAACTTTGCAAAAGAGAATTCACTTAGTTTTCGTTGGGTTTCAAAATGTTATTCATTAAATTTACCACTAAATGGAGGATTTGTTGGACTTTGTTTTGGTTATCCACCAAATTCAGTATTCAAACAAAGCATTTACACTGGGTTTGAGGAATTACGAAAAAAAGTTCCAAATTATGAGAAAATCATTTTCTTCTATGAAGAGCAAATCGCTTCTATGAATTGCTTCCTTCCAGCAAAGTCGAATTACAAATGGATTATTGATGAATCATATAAGGAAAGTAATATGGAAAAATACTTAACAATACTGGAACAAGTTATTGAGAAAATAAAGCATGAGATTGCATCAAACAAAGACGATGATTAACAAATGCCAGTAGCTAACTTGCCGCCTGCCTGCAAGCGGGCTGAAATCGGTAATTGAACTTTTGTCGCCCGCTTCGGCTTTTGTTTCGTGGGATAGTTTAGCAGCCCGCAAGCCCGCTCGCAAGCAGCCGACGGAACGTTGTACAACAAATTTCGACCGCATAGACAGATAAAAATGAAACGAATAACGACCTTAATTTTTATAATAACAGTTCTTATTTCGCCAAAGGCTTTTGGACAATATCCGCCATTTACGAAATGGTATCAAAATCCATTAGGTTTTAAACCTGTAAACTTACATACAGCAAACGGAATTATTATTCCGGCGGTTGCGGCGACAGTTATTTTGCTTTTGACAAAAAACGACAAAACATTAGCAAACATATTTTCTTACTATGACGACATTGGTGTTTCGTATGGTTATTATGCCAGCAAGACAACTGTTTATCAAAACAACATTGGACTACTTTATCAAGCAAGAAAATTTATGACTTTGGGTGCAGAATTTTCGACTGTCCACGTAACGGACGATATAAACAATACGTGGGCTTTTGGACTTCGACCTTTTGTTCGGTTTTATCCAGTTCATAAGGACAACTTCAAACTCTTTTTCCAAAGTGGTGCAGGACTTATTTTGTTTGGTGACAACTATCCGAAACCATCGGGCTTTTTTGGTGACAATCGAGAAGGAACAAAATTAAACGGAAGTCCAAAATATGGTATCGGGACAGAGTTTAGACTTAGCAAACAACTTTCGGGACAGGCAGGACTTTGGCACATTCATTTTTCAAACGGCGACAACCCAAGTTATGATAGAAATCCAGGACACGATAGTAACGGTTTTTCAGTTGGACTTATTTATAAGCCAAACAAAGCCAAACATTGACACGACAATTAATATTGCATTAGCGTTATAGGGGAGCATTTGGAATTCTATTGATCTTTGCTGCAAATTTGGGTAACGATCTTTGATTGCCCTTACAACGCTAACGCTTCAATGTGGTGCGACAGTTGAAGTTGCAGACTTTGACGATATACCAAACGGAATGGAAACATTAGTTTTGACAAGCGGACTGAAATTCGCACCAATTATTAAAAAATATTCATAATTCTACCCAAAAAGCAGCCGACGGAACGTTAGGCATCAATGCTATAGAACACAGTAAAATTGAAACAGAAAGAAACGAATTGTAATTACAGCCATTTGCTAATACAAATTTGTAGCATAATTGTATGAACATATTGAAGCGACCTCCTCTTTTATCAATGAATTTGTTAAATCGAATAAAAAATCACTTAATTTTTCAAGATTTTTGAACAATTTGTTAGAAAATTCTCGCTTAAATTTCCACCAAATTTTTTCAGCAAGATTCAATTTCGGACTATATGGCGACAAAAATATAAGTGCAATATTATCAGGTACTTACAATGGTTTTGCTTTGTGAAATGCAGCATTATACCATTTGCTAATACAAAAATATTGCAGAAAATGAACGATATCTTGAAAATTGATTAAGAAAACATGCGGGAACGCTTTTTGGGGGAAATAAAATAACTATAAATTTGTATTAGCAAATGGTATAACGCTTATTTTAAACTCCTGACTGGCGTGAAACGCAGAATATTGAGCGAAAAAATCTAAACTTTCGTACACATATCAAGTGTTATGGCGAAAAAAAAATGGCATACTAAAATGGGTGCCCAAAAATATAAATCTGGTATTGTTTTTGCAATGAATCCGTAGTATTAACAAAATATTTTCCTGTAATTTAAAGTTTTTTATATTTGTGCCGACATAATATTAAGGTATGATAAGTGGGCACCAAGTATTTTACTATAAAGAGAGAAGGTTATGGCAACAGCAGCACAACAATTAGCAGCACATAAGATGTATGGCAGTGGCGGGAAGAAAATCCCTTCGTATCTTGAGCAAGAGGTATATTCGTGGAGCAAGGAAAAAATTATATTGAAAATGTATGATTTGTTTATTGTTTCTGCGAAGCGTAACGATACTCACAAGATGAGCAAGGTGCTTATAGAACTTATGGCGGCATTGAATTTTGATTACGAAGATGTCTCAACCCGCTTATACAGACTGTATGAATATTGCCAACGCTGCATATTTCAAAAGAAGATAGACGAGGCGCTGCATATTATTACAGAACTGAGAGATACATGGGCGCAGGCTTTTAATCTTGAGGATAAGGACAAGGCAACAGCCAGTCCCGCTTAACAAACAATTAGAATATCACCAAAGAATAATTAAAATAAATTAATTATTCTTGTAAAATAAAAGAATGAGGTAATTTATGGGCTCATATTTTGGTATAGACCAAGCAGGCTCTTCCGCAAGCGACCAGTTGGTAGAAGCGTATATTCAGACACAGCAATACAGGCTGACACCGCTGCAAACAAAAAAAACGACGCTGGAAGGAAAGCAGATATTTTTTAATACAGTAAATTCCAAGCTGAATCAGCTTGTTTCTGCATTAGATAAGTTTGGTACATTCAAGGCAAATGAAAATGGTGTGAAGGCTTTCAATAAATTGGAAAAGACAGATGAAAGTTTCGTTACAAGGAAGGTAACCACTTCACAAGACCAATATGTAACAGCGACAGCTGACAGCAAGGCAATACTCGGCACAAACTCTGTTCGGGTGGATAAACTTGCAACGCATGACACTTTTATTGGAGCGCAGCTAAAGCTCAACGAAAAATTTAGCAATGATGTAGGAGTTGGAGTTCAACAGTTCTCCATCTCTGTGGGAGATAAGACCAAAGTATTCAAAATAGAAACCGGCGAAGATGATACCAACGAATCTGTGATGAAGCGGTTGGTACAGGCCATTAACGCTTCAGAAGAAGATGGTGGGCTTGGCGCTAATGTCAATGCAGCTTTTGTTAAAGATACATCATCAACAGGCAGGCTAACCCTTACTTCAAAGAATACGGGCGAAGAAAATAAAATAGTATTTAGCGCTTCCGCTTCGATAGAAGAAACTGTTATAGACCCGGACACACAGGAAGAAACTACCGTTACCCGGACATTGGATCCAAGCAGTTTTGCGCAAAAATTGGGTTTTGATGATGCTTTATTGAATACAGATGGAAATAGAGTTACGACAAATGGTGCAGGCGCAGGCTTTAAAGCTGCAGATGCAGGCGATTTAAATTCTATTATGGAACTTAATGGAGTGAAAATTACTCGCGGTTCAAATGTCATCAATGACGCTATTGATGGAGTTACTTTCACAATCAAAAAAGTTCATACCGCCGAAGAACCTAATACCTCTCTTGCTACAGAGATTGATACCAAGGCTGTGGAGGATTTGGTAGAACCACTGGTTACCGCATTCAACAGTCTTGCGAACTACCTTGTAACTGCAAAAGCTAAACATGGCAATGATCCATCAATGACAAGCCTGCAAAACACATTGCGGAATATAGTATCTACTAAATTGGTGGATAGCGAAGAAGATGGCGTGCCCAAGTATCTTGCAGAAATCGGGTTTACGATGTCAAGCGATAATGTTTTGAAACTGACAGATGCAACAAAATTAAGCAATGTATTATCTAAAGAAAATGGCTCACAGCTTATTTCTGATTTATTTACATCTACAACAGGATTTGCTGCAAAGATTAGCGAATCTATTGACTCGTTAATCAGTCAGGGCGATGACAAAGGATTGGTAAAAAATCGGTTGGAATCCATAAACCAGCAAATAACTACAAACAATAAGCGGATTACAAGCACAACGAATAATATTGAAAAAATGGCAGAAGCCACAAGAAAACAGTATGAAGCTTATTTAAGCGTATATTATAATGCTCAAAACCAGATGACGCTACTATCCGCTATGGGCGGCAGCTCTGGCAGCGCTTATGACAGCATGATTGCTCAGCAGTATACAAGTTAATTATGATTTTTTTTTAATAATTCTTTCTTGAGAAAGGAGGAGTAAAACTATGATTAGTTCAATTTCTGGTATATCCTCAATGGATATTTCAAAATTGATTGAAAATTTTGCTCACAAGAAGAAAAAATCAACAGCGGAGTCTGAAGAAAATATGCATCAATACATAGATGATGTGTATAATTCAGTTAATAGCTCCAAAAATGGAAAACTAAAATCAAATGGAATTGATAAAAAAGATGATGAAACTAATGTCGATTACAAAGAACTCGCGAAAAAGCTAAAGGAAATTGCCAATGTTAATGGCGTATATTTCGAGTTCGTTTTGGATGAAGAGAGCACAGAAATGCTTATGAGAGTTATTGACGAAAAAACTAAACAGATTATTAGGCAATACCCATCCGAAATAACGCTCAAAATAGCTAAAATTATTAACGACACTTTGGGACAAGGTCAAATAGCAAATGTTAAAATCTAATAACAAAGATTTAGAAAAAGAATTTTATTCTATTATTGATGCAATATCCAAACTCACGGAAGAAATTTCTAATATTACCAAATATAGGCACTTCAATCCGGATATTGATCTAGTAAGTATTGATGACAAGTATAAGAAAAGAAATCAAAAAATCAATCAATTAAACGAAATTTTATCGTCATCAAACGGAACACGCCTTGTCAATAACAATCCACAATGGAATGAATTTATTGGCAAGGTGATGTCAATCGAAAAGGAAAATATAGAATTTTTACATTCTAAAGTCGACGATACTAAAGGAAAATTAATAGACCTTAATAAAAAAAAAATGCTATTAGTATACGATAAACTGGATAAATAATGAAAATAAATTCATATAACAATTCAATAGAAAGAGAAAACACATCTATTGAAATTCACAGAAATATAGAACAAAAAGATAACAGCAAAAACAAAAATATTGAACAGAATAAGGCAAAAGAAATGGCTGATAGAATTGAAATATCAGATGATGCTTTGAAAATAGCTTCTATCCAGTCTAAAATGAAAACAGGGTTTTACAATGATTCTGCTATAATTAGAGAAACAGCTGAAAAATTGTTGAAACATATTGACAGAGTTTAGTGCTTCATTGTAATGAATATGGCAGCTAATTTATGTTAGAACAAATCACGTCGCTATCGCCTCAAGCTATTACATTTATAATAGTTACTTTGTTTTTAATGTTATTTTTTATTATAAAAAAAATGTTAAAAGCAGTTATAATTTTTCTTACTGTCATAATACTTCTCACAGTATTATTGAAGTTATCTTCCGGCTATTTCCACTTCGATCTAACTTCAATTTTTCAATAACAGAAGATATTTTCTCATATAAAATTGCTCAGATGTTCGGCATGAGTTAAGTGCACAAGAGCGTTATCTTCAACGAGAGATTGGACCGCTTGTTTGGCTACATCTAAATCAATTTTGTGGCGATAAGCAAAATGCCAGATGTCGACAGGATCAATCGAAATTTCTAATGCAAGCATCTGCGCTACTGTAAGTTCTTTATTTTCCTTGAATAAAGTGCGCGCCGTTTCAATCATAATGTTAGATTCCTCATCAACCATCTGCGCCATTGTAAAATAATAATTATCAGTATTCGCCAAATCACAAATCGGAAAACCGCGCCCATCTTTGTTCAAAAATGTGGGCAAAAAATCAATACTCACCAGATAAGGCATGGCATCATCGCTCTGCCACAAATCGCACCAAACCTCATTATCGCAGAGTTTCAGCCAATCAAAAAATGCTATTTCGTACTCAGGCAACATAATGAGGTTTTTTCCCGAATATTTTCCCAAAATCGCCACAATCATCTGCTCATCAAGTTGTAGCAGAATATTGTCAGGAAGTTTTATGAATTTATTTTCATAAATCGATTTGTCACATAGTTCAAAAATTTTTTTAATATCCATATTTTTCCAAAATTAAATACAACACAAAATTAAATAATTCATACTGTTTTTACAACTTATCAACATATTTTTACTCATATTGTGGAAATCTTTGTTGCAATTTTTTGGAATATTTGCCTTTTTTCTTTTGCAGTTTTCAAATAAAGTTTTATCTTTACAGTGGAAAGTATGTAAATATTTTCACTCTTTCAAATATTATGTGAAACAATTTCGACAATTAAATGCTTGCAAAAACAAAATTAACGTTAATTTTAATGACATTATTGTTGTTTTTTTCAGTGAACAGCTCGGACTTGCAATCCGCAAAAAAGAAATCCACTAAAAAGAACAGACAAAGTACAGAAGCAAAAATTAATTTTAAAAAACAAAAATTAATTCAAAAATTATATGAATATTTTCCGTTGTATGAGCAATGGGAAAAAGCAGAATCATATTTTTATAACGATTATGAATTTTTGAATGGATTTGATAAAGAATCGATTTTTTCGGATTATCAGTTAAGAAAAAAATTAATCGAGCGGGTAAATGATTGGCTCGGGGTAAGATACAGATATAACGGACGCTCGAGACGCGGAGTAGACTGCTCTAATTTCGTTTCTATTATCATCGAGGAAACTTTAGACAAATTCATTCCTGCTGGCTCTGCAAATCAGGCTGCTTTATATGCAAATATAAATAAAATAGATGACTTGCAATTTGGAGATATAATATTTTTTTCGGGACGCAATAAAAAATCCAAACGTATCGGACATGTCGGCATTTACATTGGCAATGGATTGTTTGCTCATTCCTCCACCGGCAAGGGCGTTATCTATTCTCTACTTTCCGATGGATACTACTTAGAGCGCTACCGCAGTGCCGCCCGCTTTTACAGAGATATGTTTGCAGAGAGGAAACTTGATTGAAGCGTGAGTATAATAATAAAGGTATGATCTAAGTATGGCTGCATTGACATAACTTGAGAATAGCTCCAATGCTAAGTCCTTGAATTTATTCTCAAGTAAAAAATTACAACCCGCAATCTTAGCATTTATAGCGATAGCGATTGCGAATAAAACCATGCTTAACATAACTTTTATTTATAAATATAGCTGGACACTTCATCTGCCGTCAATATTCCTGAAGTATCAGGATGTTGTAGCCTTTTTTTTGCTCGCCATAAAAGATGACAGAGTAATTTTTGCGCAGGGTCATGAGCAGGTCGCTGAAGACGGCGAGCTTTTTGCCACTGCCCTGATCGTAGAAATATAACGCAAATTTTTGCTCGCGGGTTTGCCGCTCCACATCGGACACACCCTTATACTGTATATTCTCCGCCAAAGGCGTGGAAGTGCTGTCGGGCTTGACCTGCAAAGTTGCCACATCGGCGCTGGCATTAATAAACCGCCGGCGATAATCGGTTGCGGTTGCTCCCATAGGCGGCGACTGTATGTCGTATATATCTATGACAGTTCCGGAATTTGAAGCAATAAGCAGTATGCGTTTGGTTTTATCGGCATTAAAACTGTGGCTATGCCCGTTAACAGAAACGGTATTTGTACCCTCCGGCACAAATGTAGCAAGAGAATTGCCGTATTCGAGGTTGGCACTGGCAAGTATATTGCCGCAAGCAACAGACACATTCTCAAGTCCAGTAACCGCATTAATTATCTGGAGATATGCCGCAGAAGCCGCATATTCAACAGCCATATTATTATCCTGCTCTTCAATAGCCGCTATCCTGCCATCCTCGCCGCTGCAATCAACGGCAATAATATAGTTCCTGTCCTTTTCTAATACCACATTGGCACTAAACAGGTACTTGGCAGGCTCTGTCGAGGTGAACACCACTATGGGTACAGTGCCGGCATCTATTATTGCTGGAGCGGATACTTTTTTTGCAGACAGACCCGCCGCCATGACCTGTCCGGACTCATATCCATAGATATTGCTGGCACTTCTTGCGCCTATCGATACGGTTATTCCCGAGCTGTCATAATTGGCATTAACTACCTGCACTACCGCCTTGCCTGCTCGGTTTTTGCGCAGATCCCTTACAGGCGGAACAACTATAAGTATATTGGATTGTGCATGCTTGCTGTCAAATGCCATCGCCGTATATGTGTAGTGTATATCGAACGAAGTATATGCCGAATCAGTAACAGCGCCGTTATACTCCAGCCTCAGCTTATCCTTGCTGACATTATCACAGGCAGAGACAGTATAGTTATCGTTGATAAAATTGGGGTTCAGATTCGATACAATGGTGCTGCCCGGCACCTTATTGATGGATATTTCGCCGGACGACAGATTGGCAACACGGATATAAGCCTCGCGCTGGTTACCGTCTATGGGCATAAGCTCGACAAGCGGGTTGGCAGAGGGGGAAAGCTCATCAAGAAAATACACCTTCTCATCCTTATCTATTATAAAGGCATATTGTCCGAGATTTATTAAATTTAATTCATAAATACCTACCAATTCGCTGTAAGTATACATACTGTCGGGGTTTGATGTATTGGCTATATTTTTGACAACAGAAAATACTCGCTTGCCCTTGTATATCGCATATACGCCGCTTGACTGGCAATACCGCATACTGTTGAATATCATCGAATCGCTTGGACAGCCCAAGCGCAGGGAATAGCTGACAGAGGTATCCGGGTTGGCATTGAGCATCTTGACATAGCATTCGTTGGTGTCATTCGGCTTGACAATTGTAGTCTGCAATGCGAGCATCGTATCGACATTTCTGTAATCTGACGCACCCGCAGGTGATGGCAAGGCGATGAAGACATATCGGGTATTTCGGGCAAATTTCTGCTTCGCTTCTTTTGAATATTCAAGGCTATCTCCCTTATAAACATCGACATACACCGAATCGAATGGCGGCATTTCTGCCTGCGTGATGGCATCGTAAGCAACATTGTTAAATCGCAAAGTCTTGTCAAGCACTAAGCTGCGAGGCTGCTCATCGCCGGCAAGATTCAAAAAACGCACGACAACCGTCTCAAAAACAGTCGGAGGATTGACCAGATTCGGGTTCTCCTTTGCACACGAAAACGGAAACAATAGCAGCAAAAGCAATGCAACTTTAGCTTTCCAATGGTTTACAACATCTTGCCTTTTCATACTCAATACCTTATAATTACCAGCTATTGCAAATATACAAAAAAACAGCGATATAGATTTTGTGCTCCATACCGCTTCTTAAAAATAATGCAAGTTACTGCTTTTCTATAAATTACAATGGCGAATGATTTTATCCGCGATAAGCAGGTTGCCAGATTTATTGAATATAAATACAAAAAACAAGCCAACTCCCTTATTGGAAGCATTGTTGAGCACATCCTTATTTATTTCAACGGCTTGTGAGTCATTTTTAGCAACCCAGATTTTGACCTCTTCAGGAGTTTTGTTTGGCTTTTCATAAGGCAATTCGAATTCGGGATTGGCTGGTATTGCTTTCTCATAAACGTATTCGCCTGTGCTTGCATCCATAAATTTTACTATCAAATCAGATTTTTTACTGGGATAAATACGAAACGTTTTATCTGTTTCTTCCGGGTGAACGCATGAAGAGTCCAATGGAAGTACAACACATTTCGTAACGTTAGTATCAAGATATTTGACAATCCTAACTTTTTTGTCAGAACCCCTTACTTCGCCTTCAAGAGGAAAATATTTCCAACCTTTCTGCTGGTAATCAATAAGTATTCTTTCGCATAACCCTTCGCCTTTGCAAATAGTTACAAATTCATGATAATAATCTTTTATAGCCTCGCGCTCCGTTATAACATCAGAATTGGGCTTTGAAAAAGAATTAATATTTGAAATGATAAATGCGATTGCAATTAAAATCAAGCTTTTTTTCATGTACAAATACCTGCAATTTAATTAGCGACATCAATGTATACAAATGCTTCGCCAGCAAAAGGAGTTGAATTAAATAAATTACTGCAAAATTGCAGCGCGCAATTTTAATGTTTTATTTTGTTCTGCCCATCAGTATTTTCACCCAAATACATAAACATAGCAGAAAAAAATTCCATCGTTTTTAATTTATTAACAAATATTCATGTTATTACATGTTTATGTATTTTGGAGGAATTGTTTATGAACAATGCCTTTTTCAAGGAGGAATACAATCAAGCTAAATTTTGAATTATCATTATCCCGCTTCGTAAAATTATTTGCAATTTATAGTTTATTCACACAAATCAAATGATTTACAATAAATAAAAATGAAATAAATGCTAAAAATATTACATCAGTTTTATCATATTGGGT
>JAVBOP010000115.1:0-5158 GCA_031550405.1 Kapaibacterium sp. (SeqCode) | reverse complement strand
ATAAAATAAATTTAATATTATGAAAAATAAAATTCTTATTGTCGATGATGAAGAATCAATTTGTGAAATCCTGCAATTCAATCTAAGTGATGAAGGATATGATGCTTACACAGTAAATTCTTCTGAAGAGGCTTTGCAATTGGACATAAAATCTTTTGATTTGTTGCTGCTTGATGTGATGATGGAAGGCATGTCGGGAATAAAATTTGCAAAATATTTGCACAGTCAGCCTGAAACTGCAAATATTCCGATTATTTTTATTACCGCAAAAGATGCAGAAAATGATATGATTACAGGCTTCAGCGTTGGTGCTGATGATTATATTACCAAGCCATTTTCGATGCAGATTGTGTTGGCAAGAATTAAAGCTGTTTTGAAAAGACAAAAGAAAGAAGAAGGTAATATCTTGCAATTTAAAGGCTTAAGGTTGCTTTTAGATGAAAAAAGAGCTTACATTGATGAGCAATTGATTGAACTAACGAAGAAAGAATATGAGCTGCTTTATTTGTTGTTGAAGCGGAAAAATAAAATTTTAACGAGAGAAGAGATACTGGGAAAGATTTGGGAGGAAGATGTGATTGTAATTGATAGAACAATTGATGTAAATATTAATCGTTTGAGGAAAAAATTGCTGCAATATAGCCTCCAGATTCTTCTTTTTCGGATTCATTAAAAATATGTAAATCGCTTTTAACAGATTTATACTTTGTTAATTCGTTAAAATATTTTTGTTTATTCGAAAAGACTAAACCACCAGGACCAACGAAACACACTTTTTCCCCTGAGAAATTAAATTTTTTATAATTTTCAAATTTCTCATTAAAATATTCAGCCTCATAATTATTTAAATATTCCGAACTATCTATTCCCATTTTATCAAGATATTTCAATGTATTTACAATATTTCCCTTGATTTCTTCATGCGAAACTTGTTCATTTAGATCTCTTGAACTAGAACATTGTATAATTGAAAATGCCACAATCATTAAGGTTATCATTATTATTTTCATTCTAAAAAATTATTTTTTTTGCTCCTTCAACCTTTTTACAACATCTTTTATCGACACCAAAGTTTTACTCCAATAAACAATAGCTGCATCATAACCACCACTTTCAGCTTTTTGACCTGCATGTGGTATCGAAAATGTATAAAGCATCGGAGAATAATTTGTATTTAATCTACCTCTTTCCGCCATAAAGTATCTTTTCTTATTACTTTTGCTTTTGCCAAGGCTACCCGTAAAAAAAGCCATTTTTTTGCCAGAAAAATTAAATTCTAATTCGTTTATTTGATAAAGTGCATTAAAATACCTTCCTTCCAATTCGGTCAGTAACAAACATTCGTCTATTCCCATTCTATCAATATTACCTAATAAATCTTTTGGAATTTCCGTAAAACTACGCGCTTGCAATTCGTATCTTTGTCCGTTCATACTATTATTATTAGAATTACATTTATGACTGGGAGAACAACTTAATACTATCATTTCTAAGCATACTATTATAAATAACTTCTTCATATTATTTCTATTATTATTTTATTTGATAAAGATATGGACTTGCGCTAATATCTACTCTATTTTTACTTCATATTTATATTCATTATACATTTTTCCTAGATATTCTTCCACATGTATTGTTCTATTTTGAATTGACGGAAATCTATTTCTCATTTCATCTTTTATAAGATTTTCTCGTGATTTTTTGGAAGAACAAGAACTGAATTGAACATGTATATAATATAAATTATCATTTTCATTCGTTACTCTTAATACTTTTTTGATTTCACAATTTTCCATGTTTTTTTTATTATAAGAACAACAGGACGTAATTACTAAAATAAATACCAATACAATATATTTTAAGTTTTTCATGCTATCTGTAATTTAATAAGTGATATGAATTATTAATTAATGCTGGGGTAATTCCTATATTCCACAACCACACTGAGCCTTGCACCGTATATGGATGCAAACCAATGTTAGGAATACCATTCAGCCACAGCCCCAACGACGCCCTATTCATTCAATTAGTTCCAATGTCTTCTTGTCAAATAAATAAATTATAGCATTTTTTTGCTTTTTTAATGTATAATCTATTTCTATCTCAATATAATTTTTTAAATAAAATTTGACATCATTTATATTGAGTTCTTTCCTATCAATCTGATTCTTTTCTATAAAATATGCAATTGCCTTATCTTGCAATTTATATCCTTCTAACTCTTTATACATTGGAAATTCCTGAATTAATTCAATCTTATTAACTTTAAGTATTTCAGAGATAGAAGAACTAAACATTTTGCTTTTGATTTTTCCATAAAAGATGTAGTCTTGTTTTTCTTGAATAATATAATAGTTATTTTTTGCTATTTTTTCTGGTTTGTTTTGCATCATTTTACAAAAATACTCTATAGGAGTAGTGTTTTGCGCTTGATTAAATTCTATTTCATTAACTTGCATCTGACTAGTACATTGGATATTCAATAAAAGTATCAATATTAATATTATTTTTTTCATTATTATCTCCGAAAATTTCCTAAATATTGAAGCTGTGAACTATTAATATATATTGATGGCATTAGCATCAGCTGATAATGTAACAAATATGGATGCAAAAAACCTAAATTAAATGCTCCTGCTAAATTTAAAGCTATTGACGCCTGAGTTGAACAACTACTAAAAATAGCATTATAAGGTAATTGAGTATTATTCAAAAAATTTGCATAAGCATTAATTATGTTCGCATTAGCTTTGATAGCAAGATGAGGTAATGTTTTATTTATTTCGTTATAATATGAATGATAACTATTGGTGCCAGGGTTCACACTCGTTAAATATTCCCAATTTGAATAACTTGTTTTTGTTGGCCCCCATGAAATAACACTTTTGCCATCAACAGCAACTTCTGAATGAGAAATCCAATCTTCGTTATTTGTTATAACTTCAACATTTTGTCCACCTAAAAAAGGTAGGGTCATTATATCACTCACATTCCCTAACGTTCCTAACGCATATCCAAGATTTTGATACCATTTGTTTTTTGAGCTAAAAGTACTAAATTTGTTTTTAGTAAAATTATATGAGCCAAAGCCCAAGCTCATTGTAATATCTGTTTGCCCGCCCGTGTAAATATATGTTCCTATCGAGTTAGTTAATGATGCACCTGCTATTGCTGCGGTATTTGCCATCGGAATGCCCGAACCCGCTATCGCCCAACCACCATAACCACTTAAGCCGCCTACTATTGCACCGCCAAACATATAGCCCCAAGTTTTGCTCGAGCTAAAATTCCATTTTAATGGGTTATATTGTCCATCATTAGCCATAATACCACCAGAATAAGTACCTATGAGAGCGCCGGCAATTACTGGAATAAGCCATGGAAACTCGCCGCTGGGGTCGGTATACATAAGCGGATTATTCAGGCAGTAGCTGTATCTGTTGAATGCCTGCGTTGATGTAGCAGAAACAACAAACGGATCAGGCGAGAAGAAGCTCGCTGTATTTGGGTCATAGATGCGACCATACATATTGATAATGCCAAAGCTGCCAAGATGTTCATGGCCGGTATATACTATAACCATGTATTTTTTATTAAAAATAATTCATAAATATATAAAACATTGGTCGTGCCATTTAAGACACGACCTTTTTTGTATTGTAAATTCTACTTAACTAACTTATTTTTCATATAAAATTTTTATTGTATTACTTTCCAGCTTCCAATTTATTGAATTTTTGATTACATGACTTCTATCTTCATACCCAAGCCTTATAGAGTAGATACCATAATCATTATTAATAAAATCAGAATTCGGATGTATATCATCATTAGCAGAGCACAAAATTCTAAAATCAATTGGAAAATTAACTGAAAATTCATTTCCGCTTTTGATACATATATACTCTTCTTTTTTTGGTTTATTCATATCCCACTGCACTAACGTGAACCATAGATTACTGCTCCATTTTTCCACAGTGCTATTAAATAACATTTTAATACTCCAAGGCGAATATGGAGGTAATATATTGGGAAAATAATCAATAATAATTTCATAGTTTAGCAAATACAGAGCTTGTGCTGTATTGTTTCTGAATGTTACAGTTATTATAGCTGTATCAGATGTTTGATTTTTATCAGAAGCAATTATCATTTCTAATTTATCATAATCTGATGGCAATTTTTGGGTTATTGTTGTACAGCCGAACAACATAGAACACAATAAGCTAAAAAAAATAAATTTCATCATATTATCTCCTTAAATTTGGAAAGTAAAAATAGCTGCTAACAAAATATGGATTATGGTAAATGCTATACATGTATTCGCTTATATACGATACTACAATCTTTTTTGCTGATTTCAATTGTATAAAGTCCTCCTCTAACCGTATAACCTTCTTTTTCTTTCATTGAATGTTCAATATAGAAAGTGTCGTCTCTTTCCACAATTTTAATATCATACTCTTCTATCTTAAAGTTATCTTTTCCACATTCATGCGTCCAATAGGCATTCGCCACATCTATTGCATTTTCTTCTGTAAGGCAGTTTGTGTGTATTTTATATAAATGTTCTGGTACTTTAGTACTACAACTATAAAACAAAAGCAATATTAATAAACAAAAGTATTTCATTGTTTTACCTCCTTAAATTTAATTTTTAAACTTGGCAGATATAATATTACAATCATTTTTATTAATTTCAATTATATAAGGCAATGCTTCTCTACCTCCACATCTAACAGAATAACCAGATGTTTCAACATATTTCCGATTGTAACTAATGTAATAAAAATCTGTTTTATCAATTATTTTTATTTCTCTTTCTTTGATTTGATTTTCTGTCATAATTTTACATTGTATTAAATAGGCATTTGCCACATCTATTGCGTTTTGCTCCGTAAGACAATTCTCATGTATTTTATATAAGTGTTCTGGCACTTTTGTGCTACAAGCATAAAATAAAATCATAAATGTTAATAAACATAAATATTTCATCATCTATCTATTTTAAAATAGGGAATTATATACAAAGTTACAGTAACTCAAAATTACCAATCTTTAAGATACAAAAAGGCCAACTATTTTTAGTTGGCTTTTTACTCTTCTCTATACATTTTTAATTCGCAGATGACCTTAAAATAGGATAAAGATAACC
>JAVBOP010000182.1:0-4339 GCA_031550405.1 Kapaibacterium sp. (SeqCode) | reverse complement strand
TAATTTACTAAAAATAACTGCTTTTCAGTTTCATTCGAATAGCTTTATGCGCTTCATTTTTGGGGGAGGTATTTGTTCCTCTGCGGCAGTATCTGCAAGGCTGTTTGCGGGCACGGTTGCATCAGCGGCAATATCATTCGGCTCAATATTTTCATCATCATTTATGAATATTTTTTCATAAACATTCTCCGTATCTGCGACTATTTCCTGCTGAATATCATCTACAGAAGTGACATCTTTATGCAGATTATCCTGCTCTTCCTGTTCTATACTCGCATCGGCAGGAACAGGCTCATCACCGCCAAGCTTCCGTATATGCTCGGCAATGACGGTATCCATGAGCGAATATACCTCTGAAAATGAAGTCGATTTAACCATCCTGTAAAGCTGTGGACAGTATGCGGCAAAATCGGTGTCGCTCCTTTCTCTAATTAATATTTCATAATGTTCGCGTTTTGTGCTGCTTGATATTACCATACGCCATGTTTATCACTGATAAAGCAAAAACTCCAAATACAATTTGGAGTTTAAGACAACATCTTTATTTAGGTTCAATATCTGTTATTTTGGTTAAAATTTTATCAATCATTCCATATTCCATCGCTTCCTGAGCGGAAAAATAATGGTCTCTATCCGCATCTGTCTTGATCTGCTCCACGTCTCTTCCCGTGTGGCTGGATATAATTTGATAAAGCGTTTCCCGTGTGCTGATAATATTTTTAGTATATATTTCAATGTCGGCGGACTGCCCCTGCGCTCCACCGGAGGGCTGGTGCATCAAGATTTTAGAATGCGGCAATGCAAACCGCTTGCCTTTTTCGCCTGCGCAAAGCAACACCTGTGCCATCGATGCTCCCATACCCATACATATAGTTTGAACGCTTGGGCGAATGTATTGCATTGTATCGTATATCGCTAAACCCGCAGTAACACTGCCGCCGGGAGAATTTATATATAGATTAATATCTTTTTTGGGGTCTTCGCTTTCGAGAAAAAGCAGCTGTGCGATTACCAAACTTGCAACATTATCATCAATAGCGCTGCCAATAAACACAATTCTATCTTTCAATAATCGCGAATAGATATCGAAAGATCGTTCGCCGCGGCTGGTTTGCTCCACAACCATCGGAACAAGATAACTCATATTACGCCTAATTACATTAGTTTCACAAACTGCAAATATAATAAAAAAATGCCGAAGTAAGTAAACGATAGAGATAACTGAAATTTATTTTGGCATTAAGGCAAACCAACCCCGCCCAATACTATCCTAAGTATATTTCCTGCTTTCTCCAAAGTTTATGGCTGTGTAGGCAACGCTATCAATAGATTATTAGCACAAGCTATTCCGGCTTTTTTGGGGATTGAATGATTTTTTTGATTACGACGACAATTGCAATTAGAATTACAATGCAAACTAAAGCAAAAATTACGGCTTGCTCGTATAATTCGACGTATCCGTAAAATGATTTCCAGTCCTTTCCAAAAACGCCACCAGCGCCAACTAAAATGCCGTACCACAAAAATGAGGAAATTCCCGATAGCAATATGGTTTTGGTTTTTGGCAAAGCAGACATGCCTGCAAAAAATGACACGACAGCACGGGTTCCCGACAAAAATCTATTGGCAACAACAAGCCATAACCCCCATTTTTGAAACAGCTTATCTACTTTATTCAATGCTTTTCGAGAGATGAATTTAAATTTGTCTGTTTCCACGACTTTATGTTCGAATTTTGCTCCCAAGATGTACATGATATAAAACCCAACAATCGATCCTGCGGTGGCGCTTATGGCTAAAAGCCAAACAGGTGCGCCTTTGATGCCAGATATTGCGGCAATGAGGACTATGAGCATATCGGAGGGTGCGGGCGGGAAAACATTTTCGATTAAAGTAATGAAAAATGCAGCCATGAACAGCCAGAAAAATGGGATTTGGCTTAGTAGTGATATGTATGTATCTATCATTTATGAATTTATTTTAATTTTTGAAAAAATTATACGCTGCTGCCAAGTCTTGAAAAATATAATCAGCTTCGTTAATATCCTTGAAATCGCCGATTAGTACTGTGTTCGTGCCGACAGTTTTGCCTGCAATGACATCGGAAACAGAATCGCCAATGGTCCATGATTTAGATTGGTCAATATCAAATTTCTTAATTGCCTGCTCGAACATGCCGGCTTTGGGCTTGCGGCACGGACAATTATCGCTTGATAAATGCGGACAAAAATATATTCCGTCGAACTTGTAACCTGTTGCCGAATATATATTTTGCTGCATATAATCATGAATATTTTTTAATTTTTCTTCGGTGATAATCCATTTGCCTATACATTGCTGGTTGGTCGCTAAAATGCAGGCGAAATTTAGACGCTTAAACAGGGCAAACAATTTGAAAAAATCCGGTAAAAATACAAATTCATCAATAGATTTAACATAATCACCAGTATACCGCCTGTTTACAATGCCATCTCTATCAAAAAAAACTGCTTTTTGCATAATCATATATTAATTTATAACTTCGTTAATTATATCATCAACCTGCTTATATATCATATCCCATGAATGCGTTTTCACAATTAATTCTCTCGCATTTGCAGATATTTTTTGTGCAAGCTCCTGATTTAAAATAAGATTACAGGCATGTTCCGCTAATTCGCTGTCGGTATTTCCAATCAAAGCCTCCACGCCGTTTTTTGCATCAATACCCTGGTTGCCCGTTTCCGTCGTTATAACAGGGCAGCCCGCCGCCATAGCTTCAAGCAGCTTATTCTGTATGCCGGTTCCGCCGTCATGCGGGTGCAAAAAAAGTTGCGCATTTTGCAAATATGGCAAAGTGTCAGGCACATCGGTTATGATGGAAATATTATGCCGTTTGTCTGAAAAAATTTTTTTAGGAGGCAACGCTCCAACAATTTGAAAATGTACATCCGGCATATTCTGTTCAATCAATGGAAGTATATTATTTATAATGCGTTTAATCATCAATTGATTTGCCCATATATCAAGCCTGCCCATAAAAATTACAGTTTTATTCGGTGTCTTTTCCTGCATGGGAATAAATTTATCAATATCAACTCCATTGGAAAGCAGGCGGTAATTCGCATCAGGATTCAGCTTCCGCATCGCAGCGATATCGTTATTTGTAACAAACGTACTGGCATCGAAATAATTCACAATATCAGGCTCGTACTTCTTCAGCTTATAAAATTCCCACAACCGCACCAGCTTCTGAACAAGGTTGTGCGAGGCGGATTGCGAACGCTGCTGATATAGAGTGCGGCAATCTTCGCACATAAGTATCTTCTTTATATTTAACGGCTTAGCATATTCCGCAGTACGCATAAAAAATGAAAAGGCAATGTCAAAATTTGCATTGGGATTAAGAGAGTTTATAACGCTAAAAAGTTCAGGCTGCAAATAATACGCTATTTCGAGTGGATATTTCTGCAACAATTTGGCAAAAACCCGCATTCCAGCATACAATGGGCGAAAACATACCACATGCACTTTTATGCCCAATGCCTGCATTTCATCAGAAAAATTTTTCGGAATATTTGCTCCTTGATACAAAGAAACCAGCGTTACGTCGTGTTTTTTTGCCAAATGCTTCAGAATGTAATATGGTTTTAGCTTATCGCCACCAACCGGCGGGAAAGGAAATCTTGCCGTAAGAAATAATATTTTAAGTCTCTTAGCCATTATAAACAGTTTTCATTATTAACAGGGAAATGCAAACGCGAAATAAAATTTCGGAATGTAAGTACCGAGCGCCAATTAAATTAAAGCCATAAAAATACAAAGAAATATTTACTTAACAATCCAATATCTTCATCAGGCGTTTACAACAGCCTTAATCTCACACATCTCTCTTCCAAAAATTGCATGCAAATGGAATAATAAAGATTTCATTCTGCTACCACAAAGCCAGCGGTGTAGTCTTTTGTCGGGGTGTGCATGATGATAGTGTAAGCGCCTTCGCTATATTGACTTATGTCGATTTCACACTCATACAGGCGCTCATCAGATAAATTTACTTGCCAAGTTTTGACGGTTGCGGAATTGCCCAAAACATCGACTATATCCAGACTGTGTCCGCCTGCCTCAAGTGTTTGACAGCGAACGTAAAGCATTGATTTTGCGGGGTTTACAAGAACATGCACGTATGGTACATTGCCCTGCGTTATCAGCCTCTCGTCGCCTTCACGGCAAATATCGAGCGTGATATAGCCATTTATCGTGTCTAATTGCTCTAACTTCATATTATTCGAGAACTTAACCTCCTTTATTACAATGCCCGAACTGTCAATATCGCCCAAAAGCACATCGCCTTTGATTG
>JAVBOP010000202.1:0-4413 GCA_031550405.1 Kapaibacterium sp. (SeqCode) | reverse complement strand
TGGATTTTCATATCTGATATAAAAAGCAAGACCGTAAGCGATACCAAGCCTATTGTAAAATATATAGTTGCAGGCATATTGCCTTTTGTGATTGCATTCGGCATTTTTCAAGTCCAGTATCAGCACACACTTGAGCTGACCCAGCATTCCTTAAGAAGCGAAATGACTTATGAAAAGGCAAGCGAAGGCTCACTGGATATAAAGCAGATTTTCACGGCTGTTGTGCCAAAAATGTTCGGTTATGATCAGGGCGACCGCAAAGTGCCGTATTTTTTTGAACTGCCGACAACGGATGCGCACGGCAAGCCTACAGTACTGAAAAGCACTTATTTTTATTGGGAAACAGGTTTTTACTTTGGCATTGCGGCGCTGCTTTTGGGTCTATATGGGTTTATCGCCTTGCCTAAAACCCGCATCATTACTTTCCTAATTGCAATATCCATTTTGGGATTCACCTATGCCCTTGGCAGCCACAGTGTTGTATTCGACATAATGCAGAGCCTGCCTCTGTTCAACAACCTGAGGTCGCCCGCCCGCATGATGTTTTTTGTCATCACAGCATTTTCGGTAATGGCCGGCTTTGGCTTCGACAGGCTTGTGTCAGTCGAGAAAAATAAAAATGAATTAATAAAACTATCTACCGCAGGCGGCATAATCATTTTAATGATATTAATGGTATTTTCTGGAATATTTGCCGCCGGTAAATACCAGACTTTCGTTTCGGGCTTCGCATCAAATGCCTTGATTATAGCAATATTAGCTTTATCTTTGGCTATGGCAGTATATTCTAAAAAAGTTAATATATTTTTAGCGGGCGGCTTGCTTATCATATTGGTAATTATAGACTTAAGAATTGCCACTGGCAGCTTTTATGAATCGCCAGTGGATTTCTCCCAGATATACAGGAGGCAGGATGAGAAAGTATTCAAACCAACTTATCCTGATGGTTTATTTAGAGTTAGCACTCGAATCAAAGACTATGGCATAATTGCAATGCAAAGAAATGCAGGAATGTTGAGCGGCGTAATGATGGTTGAAGGCTATAACCCGTTAATATTAAAGCGGTACGAGCTTCCGCTCAAAACGCGGGAAGACAGAAATATGCTCTGGAATACCAAGTATGAAATCACTTTGGATACCGCAAAACGCATGACATATTACAGGGAGCGAACAGATCAGGTGCCGCGTGCATGGCTTGTGGGCAGTATGCAGCGTCTGGATAGCAACAATATTGCTGATTATATGCAGACCACCGATGTGGATTATATGCAGACAGTGCTTGTAGAAGATAAAATAAATATAAATTTACCTAATGAGCATGATTTTGATACCAGTTCTGCAGTTGAATTTATTGAGTATGCAAACAACAGGATGCGGCTGAAAACGACATCAAAAACTAATGCAATGCTTGTGCTGAGCGAGGTCTATTATCCTGCATGGAAGGCATATATTGACGGCAATTCTGCCGAGATATACAGGGCAAATTATAATTTTCGAGCTATCCCGATAAAAGCTGGTGAACATATAGTGGAATTAAAATATGAGTCAGCCGCTTTCGTAAAAGGTTCATACATATCCACCGCCACATTGTTATTATCAATCTTAGGCTTAATCTTCCTCCGCCGAAGATATCAAGATGTGTTAATTGATCCAGTAGATTAATGCTTATTCTTAGAACACCCCTTCAGGCGTAGAAATTGATGCGGTCTTGATGTATTACCCCTAAATCCCCTAAAGAGGACTTAAAGGTAAATGCTTATTCATAAATTCAACTGGCATTGCAGTGGGAATGTATAACATTATGTAAATATTGATAGTTACATAATTCCCATCTTGTAGAGGGGTGTCACGAAGGGACGGGGTGTTAATGATTTAAAATTTAATCGTAGAGCCGTTGCATGCAACGGCTCTACAGGATTTGTTAATAAAAATTAATAAATGGCGATGCCTTTGGTGCGGCTTTCGTCGCCGCTGCGGACATTGAGGAAATACATGCCGCTGGCTAAGCGCTTAGGGATGTCGAAAGTGGCTTCCCATGTGTGGTTGTGCTCTTTATATATACCGAGCGGCGTTAAGTCTATGATTTTTTCGCCCATATAGTTATACAAGCCTACCTCTAAGTCGTTGCTATATATGCCGCTTGGGTAATACATGATGTTCACGGTTGCTTGGTTCGTTGCGGGGTTGGGAGTGATGTTGCGTATCCATAAATCGGGGATGATTTTACTCTCTACCTCATCCTCTATGCCAACATTATCAGGGTCATATACATATAAATATGTACTTGGAGTAATTGTCTGCTGTTCTATTGCAAAAAAATGGCGCTTACCTTGCCATACCGCATTTGTAATTGAGCGAACTCGAGTAGGGAAACCATACCAGTTAACCAATGGGAAGTCAAATGTTCGCCATTCCTTTGTTTCAAAATTATAGATAAATCGCAAACGATTATCTCTACCTTTTTCACACCAAATAGCTATTTCATCTTCGGTCCACTGAGAAATACTACTAAACTCCGAATCTCTATCGCCCTCGACTTCTCCCCAATCATCAGGAGCACCTACTAATATTAAGTGAAAAGGTATTGGTATAGTATCCCAGCACCCCATGTCGCCTATGAGTATTTTTTGTATTCTATCATCCTTGTTGTAATAACTATAAACGTTCTTTTTATTGGCAACCAATACTTTTTTATATTCATATTTTTGAGGCAAAATCAACATGTCATTGACAGCATAATTTACCAATACTGTACCATCGCAAAGCTCAATATTAGTACCTTCGTAAGGCGATGGAAGGAACTCGCCTGTCTTCGTATCGAATCTCAAAAAAGGATAACCACTACCATCAGTTACGTTCGGAGCTATCCAGATGATATCATTTGAATCTATAAGCATAGTATTAACACGTTGAAAAAAATACGTCCCAGGCACCTCTTTTATATACTCAACAGTATCTGGATTATCTGTTCTCATCTTAAAGAAGCCGTTGCATTTCAAACTATTGCAATAGCCTAAAAAATAGACATATTCGCCCTTCCTGTCAAAACAAAAGCTATGACAAGCATCATTTTTCATTCCTCCAATAGGTGGTCCTTCAGGGTAAGGATATGGCAATACAGGAAATCCCTTTACATTATCCGGTTCATAATACCCTGCTGAATAGGCATGAAGTATTTCAGGTGGAGTAACGCCATTACCTGTTTTAAGAACCAAAAAACCAACATTGTTCATTATCCAGTATATATCGTCTTTCCATTTTTTTATATCTACCCAGTTGTTAACAGGAACAGTATCAAACTTCGAGGGATGTTTGTGTACTTTTACATTATAATCCTTGTCAATTACAACCATCGCCGCTTTTCTTCTCCCTATAGTAACTGTAGAAACATCTATCCATTCTCTTGACCAATTTAAGCCATATATATGGGATTCAGTAAACAGTATATTTCTTCCATAAAAATCATAAGCAAGCTCTATAGCATTAGTATCCTCAACATTATCGCTATTTATTCTTTTTATCAGTTTAAATCCAAGCGTATCTTTGGGCATTTTTTCAGCATGCAGCTCTAACATGCTGAAAGTAACTGCTATTATTATTAATATTATTTTTTTCATTGTCGTTTTCTCCTATATTATTCTGAATATATTTTAATTATTTATGAATATTTTTTAATAAAAACAAGGGAGGGTGTCCTCCCTTGTTAAATATGCTCAATTATGCCTATCTGCATTTAAACCAGCAACCTATCGGACATTGAACACCACTTGGATATGATTCGCCTGGATATACTTCCATATCAATCTGATCTAATCTCTCAGGATGTTCAACTGTACGGCATAAACCTACCTTTTTCAAGCAGTAAAAACCTGTAGAGCATTCTAATATCGTAATATACGTAATTGTTTTTATCTCTGAATCTGTGGTAGACTTAGCAGAAAGAGCAATGGGCAAACCAGGAATTCCATGACCCGGGGGCAAAATTGGTTCGACATGTATAGGAAAACCAACGCATGTAGCATTGCCTACACGAAACACTGTCAGCTTTTCTGGGCACGGTGGAGGCTCGCAAGAGGTTTCCCAGTGAATTTTATCCCTTCCATCTGAATCTTTCAAGAACAGGCTTTTGAAGCAAAGATTCACAAATTCCTCATATCTGGCAAGAAATTCTTCAGGGGAAATATTGCAAGAACCTGCCAATTGCATAGTGCCAATGAAAATATCGTGATATAGAACAGTACCCCTTGGGTCGTTACATTCCCGATAACAATATTCAAACATAATAATACAACCGGGAGAAAGCTCCACAAACTGATAATTTGGTCCAATAAAAGGACAATTGGGATTATCCAACGGCGGGTTAGGACATCCAGCTTTCACCTCATTTGTCATCGAAAATATCATACATATAAC
>JAVBOP010000136.1:0-3154 GCA_031550405.1 Kapaibacterium sp. (SeqCode) | reverse complement strand
TAAAACTTTAAATTTTGTAGAGGATTTTATGAAAGCAAATCTTTCAAAAAACGGAGTTGCTTCGGCAACAGTTAAGACAAGTGCGAAACATTATGCAGAAAGGAGGGACGGGCATAAAAGCCCCAGAATTGCCCTTCTGGCGGCTATGATGGTAGCAATAATGATGGGCATGATGATGACAAACAGCGCAAAAGCAGCTGCGTGGTGGAGCTACATTTATGCAACGGCTGAAATGACTTCTGATTATAAGCTAAAAATAAGGATTGTAAATCCTTATTGCGACCAAAGTTATCAAGATACAATGTCCGCTTATATAAGGGTTATTGACCAGTACGGCTATGATACATATTATACCCCAAGCTATATTCTTGGCTCAAAAATTGATATAATCCACCAGTATGCCGGTGATACTGAGCGTATAATATATGTAACTCCTGCCCCTAATCAAACTATTATGCGTTGGTCTGTGAATGTTTATGTTGGTGCTTCACCTTATAATCCTTATGTAGGTTGGGGAGGTAGAATAGACTTAGTTGCAAATGGTGCGTGTAATTGTTCCTATGTGCCTAACACATGGCTGACAATTAGGAAAATAGGGACTCAAGGTACAACAAGAGTCAAAACAGCAACTAACCTCACGATACCAGCCGCATTAACTTGTTATACCCATTATGCTTTTGCAGATAAATTGAGTGATTTTGAATTTTCTTCTCCAATATCTTTTACAAGTAAAAGTTTTGATATTGATGATTTATATGACGTATTATATCTCAAAAATGAACCTATAGAAGTTTATGTAGCACTTCTAAAAAGTGCTAATGAAAATCCAAATATAAATAATTCTTGTATATTAACTGCAACGGCAATAAATGGATTTAATAAACGAAGTGCTGCTGGGAATAATATAGATAATTTTACTACAGCGATGTTTATGGGCAATACTCTAATTTTAAATATTGAGTTTGAGACGCCAGGAATTACAGAAACAGCCAGATTACAGATTCATGGGCTTGACGGCTCATTAATAGCCACAAGTGAGCATGTTATTGCGGGAACAAATACAATTTATTTTGATGCAAATCATTTGACGAGTGGTACTTATTATTACTCATTGACAATAGATAGCGAAACATTATTATCAAATAATTTTGTAGTAGTTAAGTAGTTTTTTTTACGGCAAGGGAGCAAGCCTCCCTTGTTGTTTTCTATAGTTAGAGACATGTTTATGAAAAAATATTCATTATTTTTGTTGGCTTTCATTCTATCTGCAAATACTTTCGCCCAATTCTCCGGCGGCAGCGGCACAGAACAAGATCCTTATCTTATAAGCACGCCTATGCATCTAAGCAATCTCCGTAATTATCTTGGAATAGAACATAAGAATAAGTATTTTAAGATAGTTAATGATATAGACCTTGATGCGGCTCCATATAATACAGGCGATGGATGGGAGCCGATAGGAGGATATTATTCAGATGAAGATACTGTTAATTTTACGCAGGCATTTTGTGGTAAATTATATAGCTGCAATAACAAAATATTAAATATGTTTATCAATATTACAGATACTGCTAAGGCGGGATATTACGGCTTGTTCAGGTATTTAGGCAGAGGCGCAATAATAGACAATATAGGCGTAGAAAATTGCAATATAAATGTATATGGCGTTGCCGCAGGATTAGCAGCTCTGAATTTTGGTGGTATTATTAATAATTGCTATGTAACAGGTAAAATATCAGCTACTAAGTATAACAAAGTATTTAACGGAGCGGCGGGATTAGTTTGGGACCAAATAAATGCAAAGGTAATAAATTCTTATGCCGATGTTGTGCTAAATGTAGATTTAGGAAATTATGTTGAATATAAAGATTCATTAAATAATTCAATCGGCGGATTAGTCGGTATTATTGGTTCGGACGAAGATGTTATTATAAATTGTTATGCGATAAGCAGTATTAATGTAACAGGAGCAAACAGCACTGATATTGGCGGGCTTTTAGGAAGTGTTGGTGTTATTGGTGGATATGGAACTGTTAAAAATTGCTATGCAATAAGTAGTATAAAATACCACAATATGGGCGCTGGATATTATAATAGTATCGGTGGTTTGGCAGGAAGCAATATGTTAGCAGTTGAAAATTGCTATGCAGCAGGAAATATTGAAGTTACCGTAAAAGACACTGCTGGTAATACCGGTGGATTAATAGGAAGGCTTAAAATTAATAAAAAATACCCTGTTACAAACAATGCAGCCATAAATTCATCAATAAATATAAATAGTGGAGTAATTGACACGCAAAAGACGGGGCGTGTTATAGGATATGCAGGTTCATCGACTGATTGGCTTACTAACAATTATGCACTTTCGACAATGCTTGTAAATGGTAATACTGTAGCTAACGGCACAGCCGATAACAAAGATGGTGAAGGTAAAACCATGCAAGAGTTTCAAATGCAAAGTACTTACGAACAAGGACTTGGCTGGGATTTTAAAGATACATGGATTATGAAAAATGCTGGCGAGCTTCCAACTCTGCAATGGCAGTATATTCCGTCAGACCAGCGTGATAAAGAATTGATTATAAAAGGCTCTTTGAATTTTGGCAGCTGCATAAGTACCGATAAAAATGAATTATTTTTAATCAAAAACGACAAGAAGCCTATTATTGTTATTGATTACGAAGATGTACAATTTGCCATAGACAAGCAATATTCGGTATCGCCTGAAGATTTTCCTATTGTTATTTTGCAAGGGGATTCGGCATTTTTGAATGTGAAGTATCAGATTTCTCACGAGCTTGAAGCCGATTATGATACATTATTTATACCTATATATGATAATCCATGTTCTAATGCAAGTAGCAATATAACAATATACTTACAAGCAAGTACTAACACGGCAAACCTAACATTAAGACCCAATCCTGCCAATGGCGGAAGTGCATCTATTTCAGGTAGATACGCTTGCGGCGATAAAATACAAATCGAAGCTATTGCGAATAATGAATATTTATTCATAAACTGGACGGATGAAGCAGGCAATGTCATTTCAACAAATGCAATAGATAGCGTAACCATCATAAAAGACAGTGTGTTAATAGCGAATTTTGAAGCAATACCTATTTTTACCATTCGAGCATCAGAGCATAAATTA
>JAVBOP010000203.1:0-2682 GCA_031550405.1 Kapaibacterium sp. (SeqCode) | reverse complement strand
TATATTGCATTGTTCTTCAGCAAATATATTTTTTGTAAATGTTATTAAAATGAATATAATAAAAGTGGCTTTCATATTTATTCCTATTATGCTTTTGCTAAAGATGTGTTAGAAAAATAAAGTGCTGATAAATAATAGCCTTATGTTATTTACAGCTGTTGTTTCATTCCATTTGCCTTGCCACATTATCTGCGCATCGTTTGCAAATTCGGGAGTTTTTCCATAGTTGGCGCCCGTGTATTCTGCCTCGCAGCCAAACTGCAATTTATTTACCTGATATGTAAATCGCGGAGCAATGCGCAACAACATATCAATATTTTTTCCTCGCGCCCAATATGGATTATTAACGGAAATTTCGTCCGCTGTACCAAGATTTTGATTTACGCCGGCATATATTCCAATTTTGGCATTTTTATGCAACGAATAGGAAATATCAAGCATGGCAGCAACGTTGTTGAAGGGCGTATATTTTGACGGCAGTCCATTTTCATAATCTGAAATTGCGTATCCGCCAAGCATAAAAAAGTCCGCCATATTTCCGCCATACCAAACATTTGCCCTAAAATTAATTTTTTTTAATAAAAATCCAATAAATCCATTTACTGCAAATGTTGTAATATTTTTCTCTATAGAATATCCATTAAATTCAGTATATGGGCGCAGCGTCTTGATTTCGCCGCTTATGCCACCAACAAGGCTGCCGTCGGTATTTTTATATTTCAATTGCAAATTTATGGTCGGAATCATTGCATACCGCATATATTCAGTCGAAGCGCCATTCGGTCCAACAGAAGTGAAATCCCGCTGTACCAGCGCTGTTACGCCTGCATAAATAGAATTTCCAAAACGGTGCTGGTAATTAATCTGAGGATTTCTGACAAGCGCAGTAACGGGCGCGCCCGCACTCAAAGCCAATGATTGCGCTGCAGTCTCGGGCACAAACATTGGATTCCAAGTCTGACCTATAAGCAGCTTGTCCGCCGACCAATCCATATTCACATAAGCATGGCGCAGGCGTAGAACGTTGGTTTGCGCATCGGCTTGTCCAAAAAATTCTGCCTCAATAAAGCCAGAGGTAGTCGCACCCAAAACGTCGGGAGTTGTGATTTTCATATTCGCACGTGTGGCAAGGCTTGCCCATTGAAAGCTTGGCTTGTCATTAATATCCTTGCCATCAGCGTTGAGTTCGATATTTTTGGGGTATAGCATGAGGATGTTATCCCTTGCTCCTTCATTGACACGGCTGTCCCAATATAGATCCGTACGAATAAAGCCGCCCCATTGCACGCCAAATTCCTGTGCATTCGCTTGGCAAGTGGAAGTGATAGAAATAAGAAATGATAAAAATAGTAAATATTTACGCATAATTTTGATTAAAAATAAAAATAAATTAATAAATATAATAGAAAATTGAAATTAATATAACACCTAAAGTTTGAGTAATATTTATGTTATGTGAAGGCATATTAATATTTTATTAAACCGTGAAATATAATTGACGTTACTATTTGCTATTATGATATGGATTAAACACGCAACACTTACAGCTATCAAGAGGCTGTGTATTCTATTGTGAATTTAGAGCCTTTGCCTTCTTCTGATTCAAGATTTATTTTGCCATTGCTTTTGACAATGATTTGTTTTGTGATGAGCAAACCGAGACCGGTGGAGACTTCGTTGCCTGTTGGCCTTGCCGAATATCTTCCATTTTCCAGAAAAACACGCCCCAATTCTTCTTTTTTAAATCCCGGTCCTTCATCTTTTATTGTTATTATAATTTTTTTATCCTCCTTCTTGTGAAAAATATCGACCCAGATTTCCTTGTGAAATTCTGAAAATTTAATCGCATTGCTAACAATATTATTTATAGCTTGAAAAGTTTTGTTTGCATCGGCGAAAATAAAACAATCTTCAGGCGGATAATTAAAATGAATTTTTTGTTTTTTATTTTTTGCAAGCGGATTGTTTATTTCAATAATTTGATTGACCAACGCAACAATATCTACGGTTTCATTGTTGAAAACAATTTCAGTTGTGCTAACTCGCAAATATTCAATAACTTGATTCACAAGCTCTATCATTAATTTTGAGGAAAGGTGTATCACATCCAGCGTTTGCTGAACTTCCTCCTGATCTTTAAATGAAGCAACAGGAATACCCGATAGCGAGAAAATTGATGACAGCGGGTTTTTCAAATCGTGGACATTCATTTTGAAAATTTGAGTTTTCAGATTTATTAGATTTTGGAGCTGCGTATTTTTTAGATAATATTCGCTTATTGCAAGCAAATTATGAATTTTTTTTAATAATTCTTTTTTATTAAAAGGAACTGCAATATAATCCGAACCGCCAGCGGAATATAGCGCATCTATTAGTTGCGTGTTGATTTGCTTGCTTACAAAAAGAACGGGCAGTTCATTAAAATTATATTTTTCTCTGATTTTTTTGCAAAATTCAATATCCAGAAGTCCATTCGAAAAAAGGTCAAGAATTAATAAATCAAAATTTATTCTACTGTTGAAAAACAAATCCGCAGCCTCGTTTGGCGTTGCAGCATAAACTACATCATAGCCTTCTTTTATGAGGATATTGCCCAATATATGCTTAGTTTGGTCTGCGTCATAGACAATGAGAATCTGCTTTTTATTGTTGAAAGCAAAAGACGAATTAGCAAGCTCCATT
>JAVBOP010000184.1:0-2557 GCA_031550405.1 Kapaibacterium sp. (SeqCode) | reverse complement strand
GAGTTTATATTGATGTTTGAATAAGTTAAAATTTATGGTATTTTTGTTAATGCTGGGAAAGTTATCGTCCAGCAAATCATATACGGATGCGCTCGGTGATAAATTTATATTAATATTTTTATGCTCATCGGAATAGTTGCAAACCACCATAATCTTTGTATTCTCGACCTTCGTTTTCCGGATAAAAATCAATATCTCTTCGTTTGAATGCTCTAACAATTCAATAATATTTTTTTCATAAATATCTTCATTCGTGTCGATGTATTTTTGCCGTATCTTATTGATAATCAACATCTTATCCAAAATATCATTGCTTTCATCCCAATTTATTGCCGCAGCCGAAAAAAGTGGAAGCCTGTCTTGCGTAAACTGTGAAATATCAATATGTTCGAAACCCAGCCCTGTGTTTACAGGGAACATTTCGCCCATCTCAAATCCCGAGTGAATGAACAGCGGCAATGGCAACATCGCATTTATCGCATACGACATATTGGAAAAACTCAGCTGACCATTGCGTGTTGCCGTTCGCGGCGTGTTGTGCGTTTCAGGTGTGGCAAAACACGGAATGGGAAATACATTGTTTTGCAGTGCCAGAATAAATTCCCGCATTTTATGAAAGATATGCTGATCGAAAGGCAAATATCCAAGCACAGCATCATATCCTTCCGCTTTTGAAGCCACATTCGGAACAAAATTTTCCTCCCAAAAAATAAAATCTGGATTATTTTTTCTTGCTTTGGCGATAATATTTTGCATTAATTTTTTGGGTAACGCATGCCCCATATCAACCATTATTCCATCAATTCCATATTCCGACTGATAAAATGGAACGATATTTTCCACATAATCCCAAAGCTCCTTAATGGCATATTTTTCATCATTCAAAGCATTATCATACATTCTAACCGTATTATATGCAATGTAGTTATAGTGTGGATGCTCAAATAATTTCAGATATGTTACATCAGACCAAACGGGCTGAATATCGTCTGGAGGCCAGTCGGCAAATGCGCCTGGAATTTTCACTTTGCAGCCGGTTGAAGTTGTTCCGACAAGTCTGCCATAAATATTCCGCACGCTTTCCGGAGCTTCCGAAAACATATTCACATAGGCATTGTGTGGCGGTGGCAAATCCGATAAATCATTGCAACTTACCTTGCTTTTGATAGTATGCAGCTCGTCTGCTGTAAATTGCGGTGGTCCATAGCTATTTTCATCATTCGCAGATATTTTTTCTTCAGAAATATTTTCTTTTATCCAATAGAACCACTCGGGATGAGCGATTGCAAGTTCGCTATCTCTGCTTGCCGTACGAAATACAAATTCTGTAACCACTTTAATATTAAGCAGATGCGCTGCTTCTACAAAAGCATAAAATAAATCCTCGACTTCCATTTCAAGCATCGGTTCATTTAAATTTTCATCTAATTTGTAGGCATTCGAAATGGAATACGGCGAGCCCAAATTGCCTTTTTTGCCATCTTTTCCAATTGATGTTATTGGCAGCAGATGTATAATATTCACGTTAAGCGCCTGTAAATACGGCAAGATAGCAATTGCTTTCAAAAAAGTGCCTGTTTCTTTAAATTGCCTGTCAATATTTTGCAGTTTGCCATCCTGATTATGATCAAATGCGGTTGAATACCGGACAAACAGATTATAAATAATTGGACATTTTGCGTGCTGATTAGATTTATTAATATTTTTTAATATTTCTTCTATTTTATTGGAATAAAAGTCAGTTGAATTGAGCAATACTATTTTTTCTTTTGAATTAATATCATTCCAGACGGCGGGAAATGCGGCAAAATTTGTTTTAAAATTTTTATCAATTTTTTCTAATTTGCGTAATATTTTTTTTAGTTTAGGCATATTTTTTTAATAGCACGGTTTATATTCCTCAAAAATAACAATAATCATCAAAACCACAGCGAATAATACCATTTTAAAATAAATATCAGCAGTATACATATTGCAATAGCAGGATAACATATGGTTTATGAAAAAAAATTCAGAAATATGGGTTTTACTACAGCCTGTTCACGCAAACTAAAAGATATACAATTAATGGAAATGCAATAAAGGCTAATACAAATAAAAAAAAATCCAATCAAAATGAATAAATATTCATTTTTTGGGCTATATTTTGCGGATAAAAGTCGTTTTGGGCTGATGGCAAAAAACGGTAAGCGCCTTGCAGTAAAAAGAGTTAAGACTGAATACAAATTTCAGCAAGTTTTCAAATCAACTTGGTTATTTGGGGCATTTTCGCCTGTTGGCGATAATTTTTTGCTTGAATTATCACATTGCGATGGAGTTACTCTTCAATATTAACAAATTCATTGACAAATGGGTCGTGCCTCACAATAGTTGAAAATAGTTTTTTTCGATATATATTCCGATGACATTATCGTGATTCGATGTACATTCCGATGACATTATCGTGAATTAATTCATTTTTAGAAAAGCATATCGTTTTGCGACATAATCGCTTGATATGTGTACAAAAATTTAGATTTTTTCGCTCAATATTTTGCGTTTCCTCCTTTCCAATATA
>JAVBOP010000178.1:0-2643 GCA_031550405.1 Kapaibacterium sp. (SeqCode) | reverse complement strand
TGTCGGCATATTCGGCATGCTCGGCATCAAGCGCATCCTGAGCTCCCAAAGCATACGGAACGGCGTCGAATGCCTTCCTCGGCTGCTTAATGCTGCCGAATGAAAGCTGATACCATAAGGTCTTCTTGCCATTGATATTTGTGATTGGATTGCTGGGATTTGTGCCGAGAACAACATTAAAATAGCCATTATCGGGAGTGATATTCAGGGTTTCTGAATGCAATGGGCTGCCGCCAGATGCGACATCGAATATTTCGACTGTAATGTCAACAGAAGTTACAACAGGATGGTCATTCTTATCTACAAGACGACCCTGAAAATTGAAGGTCGGGGGTACTTGCGAATAGGCTGTGATGGTATAAGCCATGACCACACACAAAGTTAAAAAAGTAACGATAGAAAACCTTTTCATCAGGTAATCCTAATTATAATTTTTTAAAATAATTTTACAATACTACAAATATACAAATAATTGTCAAAAAATGAAATATATAAAGCTTATTAGTTATTTTTTTTATTTTGCAGGAATTGTACATATCAGCCATCTTTGAATCATAAAATCATAACATAAAATATAAAGTATCTCTCTTTTTTTGTATATTTGTAGGCGTTTGGCGTGCTGTATGCTTTGCACATATTAGAGATATATGCCGAAGGGGTGATTTCCAGATTTTTCCAAATTAACATAATTACAAAATGCAAATGGATAATATTACTACTAATACTGCAAAAACAATGACTATTCTACTGGTGGACGACGATAGAGGAATACTCTTTACGTTGCAAAAGCTTATAGAAAAAATCTTTCCCGATTTGGAAATAATAAAAGCAACCGATGGCAAGATGGGGCTTGAGATGATGGAAAAGCATCAGCCATCTATCATATTGTCCGATTACAATATGCCAATAATGAACGGCATTCAGTTTCTTACAAGGGTTAGGGCAGATAAGTCTAATGATAACATATACTTCATAATGATTACTGCAAATACCGAGACAGAAAATCGCAGGAATGCCATGCAAATTGGCGCTGACGAATTTCTTTCCAAGCCGATTATCACAGAGGTGTTGGAAGCAAGGCTCAGGTCGGCATTTAGAATTATAAGCATGCAAAAACAGCTGAAAGATGAAAACACGCAGCTGCATAACCTAACGCAAGAGCTTGAAGACACAATACAGGACATGGCGAAGCTATCGGTGAAATTTATGCATGCAAGGATTCCCACGTCCTATCAAACTCTGCAACGCGTTGCGAATGCTTCCACATGGATTGCGGAGCAGTTTCAATTTAGCAAAAACGAAATACGCGATATAGAATTAGCGGCATATTTATCGCAAGCCGGCCGCTTCTCATTGCCAGACAGCCTGATAAACAAACCTGTGCTGGTTGATGGCAATCCAAGCTCGGAACTTATGTATAGCCTTCCCGCTGCCACCCGCGACATTGTTGCAACTATTCGTACATTCGATAATATAGGCAATATACTTTTTTCGTTATATGAAAACATTGATGGCAGCGGTTTCCCATCACATTTGCGCGCATGGCAGATACCTTTTGCTTCGAGAATTATCCGGGTTTGCCTTGATTATGAGGAGCTTTGCCTGTATCAAAAACATACTCCATTCGAAGCATTGGAGGTTGTTAAAAAGCAGTCCCAAAAAGCTTATGACCACAGAGTTGTGGTGCTTTTTGAGAACTATTTGAAATCGCATAATAAAAATTTTATTACCAATGATTATCCTGTCAGACTGGCTGATTTAAAGTCTGGCATGATTCTTTCACGGGATATTATCACGGATAAAGGACATAAGCTCCTGTCGGCAGGCGCATTGCTTAACTCATCTATAATTCAAAAGATTATAGCCCATGCCTCATCCGATCCGATATTAGGCAACATATACATAAAAAAATGATTTTTTTATGTAAAGCATTGATTTGATATATAACTTAGCATAGTTAATACTGTAGTGGTAAATTAGTAATTCCTCCGCAGGTTAAATCCAAAATACTATTTTCACAAAAACATAATATTACTTTCATATTTTTTTGCTATATTTGCATGCACGTGATGCCCTCATAGACTAGTGGTTAGGTCACCAGCCTCTCACGCTGGCAGCAGGGGTTCGAGTCCCCTTGGGGGTACTATCCACAAGCGCCTTGTAATTCAATAAGTTACAAGGCTTTTTTTATTTTTTTGTTCAGGAAATTGGCTGTAAAAACCATGCTCCCACGTTTTCTTCCACGATAAATTGAAATAAATACCAGCGCATTTATGATCTTGCGGCGAAAACTCTATCATCCGAGTATTTGTTCTTTGAGACTTAATGATTTGTGAATAATATTTAATTTTGTTTTAGTAATTCTGAACAATTTTAATATAAGGCAATTCCTGTCTTCCAAACTCTTGGCGGCTGCCTTTTATCCAGACAGATTCAACATGGTTAATGCCGAAATGATAGAAAAAATCAATATAGCTGTCGGTGTTCGCAATGATGAAATCAGCCTGCTTGCCTGCGGACAGGCTGCCTGTGATATCAGATATATCCATCGCTTTGGCGCCATTTATCGTTGCCGCAGTCAGCGCTTCTTCAGCTGTCATGTTCATATTTATAACCGCAAGCGATAGCACAAGTTGCATATTT
>JAVBOP010000121.1:0-30883 GCA_031550405.1 Kapaibacterium sp. (SeqCode) | reverse complement strand
TTGAAGATGGATTGCAATGACTGTCCGGAAGTGTTTACGTTGAATGTATATGGGTTTAGCCCAAGCATAGAAAAATTGGCAACATGCTCCGGAGCATTGATAAAATTGAAATCCTGCGCTAATGAGCAGGCAGGCTTATTTCAGTTTGGATTGAAGGATTCAAATGGAACGAATATATCAAGTGAAAACAACCAATTTACAGTAACTGACGCAGGAACATATACAGTGTCGTGCATCAATGTTCTTACAGGAGATACCGTATCTATGCCGCAGGGATATAATGCAGTTACAGTATCTGCAAGCGATGTGCAGCGACCATTTAACTATACTGCAGCAATAACTAAAGTCAGGAATGGCAATCAATGTACATTTACAATCAAAGCGAACTTCAGCCAAGCGGTTGACACCTCGTACAATATAATGGCAGCATATAATTATCAAGGAGATAAAACATATAACCTTATAGCCAGCAACGGGTTAAAGACGTTTACTCATAGTGGTTTAACGCTGACCTGCCCTGTCAGCAACGACTATGTCTCTTATAATCTGCAAATGAAGCGGCGCAATGGTGATGGCGATGTGGTTTGCGATACAACCTTGAAATTATACTGCGATTGCAATCCCTGCAGCGAGTTATTATCTGGCGTGCAAACCGGTAAGATGAATAATGGCAGTGCGGTTTATGATGCAACACGGCAGCAACCCAAACAGTTTACAGGCTATCACACTCAGGAGTGCCATTTTGCGTTGAAAATCCCGATGCCTTCGGGCTTCAGCTATTCGAGCGCCGTCTACACAAGGGATGGCGATGCGATACAGGTTCCCGGCAATATCAGCACAGGCAACAACACATTTGAGTTAACAAACATCACAATCCCAACTCCGTGCAGCAGTACAATATCCCCTGGATTGTATGGCAGTACCAAAGATACTGTCAGCGTGCAGTTTGTGAACAATGAGACTGGCGAGACATGCGAAATCCAGCAGGTATTTATATGCGGCTGCGACGTGTGGTCACTGCCTGACGAACCACCGGTAACATCCATCAAGGTTTGCAATGTATTGGGCAGTATCGGCGGCGGAGCCAGCAGCAGCAGTGCAAATGCAAGCGGCACCAGCGCTACAGGCGGTTATCAACCAGCAGCTCCAAGCCCCGTTGTAATAACAGGCAACAGCTTTTGTGCGGAATACAATATAACAATACCTTCCGGCGGTCAGCCGCCTGCCAAGCCTATGTTTTTCAAGACTTATGACATCAACGGCAATTTAAGAGGCAACGTCTGGACGGTATCTCCTGGCGGTCCGCTTCAAGGGCAGTTTAGTGTTAACATAAGCACATATCCGGCAGGCATTTACTATCTTGTTGCCGAGCTTGAGGGTCAAACCTCCGGCAGCATGCAATTCACCAAACGATAACAGCAAAGCATCGAAAAAAATCAAGCCCCGTTAGCATCAGCATAGCGGGGCTATTGTTGTATGTATGATGATGGAGTTTATGAAAAAATATTCATTATTTGCCTCGAACAGGGTATTATATCCCAACAACCCCAAACCCCTAAAGGGGACTTAAAGGTAAATATTTATTCATAAACCTAATTGGTATGTGGCGGAAATATATTCAGAATCATGATTTAGCGGATTAAAAGATTTTCAGGAAAAGAATCGAGTAAATCCTAAAATCCTGAGCATTCTGATTCAGAATAGTCTTCCCTTCGACATGCTCAGGGAGCTTGGAAAGACATGCTGGGTGGGTATTGATGTATTACCCCAAACCCCTAAAGGGGCTTAAAATGACGGGGTAGTTTTTTGCTATTGCATGTTAAACTGCAAGTTGATAACGGTTGGGTAATAAATATGCAGGTGGCATGTTATTTGCAACGAACAAAATATGCTCGAAAAGGTAGATACAAATGCGCTAAGCAATATGTTGCGGCAGACAAATACGCTGCGGAAAAGCGGCAAAATTACCCGTGTTGTAGGCATGGTGCTGGAGAGCGACGGACCGCGTGCGCCCATTGGCGAGGTTTGCATACTCAGGGATAAGGCTGGCAGAGAGGTTACGCGGACGGAGATTGTCGGGTTCAAGGACAATAATAAGATACTCTCCATGGTGCTTGGCGACACAGTGAATATTGCGCCGGGCATGGAAATAGTGGCTACTGGCAGACCGCTGTCCGTAAATGTTGGCGATGCTTTGCTTGGCAGAGTTATTGATGGGCTCGGCAACCCATTGGATAATAAGGGAGATATACAGACTAACCATACGCGGTCGGTATATGCAGTTCCGCCTAATCCTCTTACACGCAAGCGCATTGATTCGGTTATATCCACAGGAATCAGGGCTATCGACGGCTTGATTACCTTTGGCAAGGGGCAGCGTGTAGGGATATTTGCAGGCTCCGGCGTGGGAAAATCGACAACTATCGGCATGATTGCCAGAAATACCACAGCTGATGTCAATGTCATATCCTTGATTGGCGAGCGTGGGCGTGAGGTAAGGGAGTTTATTGAAAAGGATTTGGGATATGAAGGCTTGATGCGGTCGGTGGTGGTATGCGCTACCGGCGACACTCCGGCTCTGGTGCGCATCAAATCGGCACTGCTTGCCACTTCGATAGCTGAATATTTCCGGGATAAAGGATTGGACGTAATGCTTATGATGGACTCTGTAACCCGTCTGGCAATGGCACAGCGCGAGGTCGGCTTGACAATCGGCGAACCGCCAACCACCAAGGGCTATACTCCTTCCGTATTCTCGCTTATGCAAAAGACGATGGAGCGCGCCGGCACATCCGACAAAGGCTCTATCACAGGTCTATATACCGTGCTTGTCGAGGGCGACGATATGAACGAACCGATTGCCGATACCGCCCGCGGTATTCTTGACGGACATATAGTTTTATCCCGCAAATTAGCAACCTCCGGGCATTACCCAGCCATTGACGTGCTGGAAAGCATAAGCCGCGTCCGCACGGATATTATCACTAAATCGCACAGGGCTATGTCAAGCCATATCATAGAAATGATGGCTATATATCGGGATGTCGAAGACCTGATTTCGGTAGGTGCATATCAGGCGGGCACAAGCCCCAAAACCGACAAAGCCATTGCACTTCACGAACCGATACTGTCTTTTCTCCGTCAAGGCGTTGATGAAGGCGATTCCTTCGATATTACACTGGAAAAGCTCTCCGAAATAGCGGGGTAGGGAATATGTGGAGTGGCAGCATACAGCAACAGTAAAAGCAAATTAAATAATTGAATTAATTGAGGATAAAACATGGAATATCAAAAAAAATATACAGCACTGCAAGAACAGGTAGAGAAGCACATTGCTGCATCCATTAATCTTGCCAAGCCATACAGGCTCTTCGATGCCTATAAATACATCATGTCGGGCGGCGGCAAACGCATACGTCCCGTATTGACGATGATTGCAGCGGGGTGCATTGGCGGCAACCCTCCGGATGCTATCGGTGCGGCGACTGCGATTGAGGTGCTGCATAACTTTACGCTCGTGCACGACGACATTATGGACAAATCGCCCATACGGCGCGGTCGCGACACTGTGCATGTGAAATGGAACGAGGACATTGCTATTCTCGCCGGCGATATGATGGTGGGATATGCCTTCGGTTTCCTGCCTAAGTCCAGCGACACTGTGCGTGCAGGCGAGATATGCAGCGAGCTCAGCAATGCACTTATTGAAGTGTGCGAAGGGCAGGAGCTTGATATGGCATTCAATACCAAGCCTGATGTAACGCTGGACGATTATATCGGTATGATCAGGCTGAAAACTTCTTCGCTTCTGAAGTGTGCAGCACGGATGGGAGCGCTTATCGGCAATTGCACGCAGAAGCAATACGAGGCGGTGAGCAAGTATGCGGATAATCTGGGCATTGCATTCCAGATACAGGATGACATGCTGGATTTGACGGCGGAGCAGATAAAGTTTGGCAAGCGTATCGGGCAGGATTTGATTGAGGGCAAGAAATCGTTTCCAATCCTTATGGCGGCGCAGGTTGCCACAGCCCGGCAGGACGTGGAGCTTGTGCATGATTATATGGCTGCCGGCACTGGATTAAGCGAGGACAAAGTTGGCATCTATCGCTCAATGTTCGAACGGTTGCATATATTCGACATCGCTCAGGAGCATATTGACAGGTATTTTTCTGCTGCCGGCACGGCTTTGCTCGACTGCCCTGAGAATGAGTATAATGCCATGCTCTTCTGGCTTATATCCTCCTTAAACAAGCGAGCATATTAAGGCACGGCTGTTGTCAAATATATATTTATTCTGTATGATTGTAAGTTGTATTTTTAAAACATTGCTTCACAGAAAATAGCAGTTGCGAGGTAAATTCAAATTATATGCACTTTAATTAGAATATTCATTATATTAAACATTATTCACTATGATATTATATAAAAGTAGGTACAAAAATGAAAAAAATAAGGGTTATATCTATCATATTAGCATCGTTGCTTTCAGGTGCTATGTTGTTGGCACAGAATAACTTATCGTTGGAAACATATCTATTAGTAAAAAAATATCAGGCGGCAAAAGAACTGCAAGATAAGCAAAAACTCAAATCTGAATATCGTTTGCTTGGTAATGATGAAAGTCCACAAGTCAAGGTATTTATTGCATATAATGCTGATTTTGATAAATCGGAATTGGAACAGCTTGGAGGTAAAATAGGTGTTGAGACATCAAAGGTATTAATAGCCACCATACCTATTGATAAACTCATGCAATTATCTGATCTAAAAGGAGTTATGCGTGTTGATATTGGCGGCAAAGTAAAGCCGATGCTTGATAAAGCTATTCCGGCAATGAATGTTGATGCTGTGCATAAAGGTCAAGGCTTGTCGCAACCTTATACAGGAAAAGGGGTTATAGTTGGCATTATTGATATAGGTTTTGATTTTACACATCCAATGTTCTCCGATGCTAATGGCAATTGCCGTGTAAAGCGTGCATGGCTGGCAAATGATAATAGCGGCAATCCACCTAATGGCTATGATTTTGGAACATTATATACCGATGCTAACTATATAAAAAATGTATTAAAATATTCTAATACACAAGATACACATGGATCACATACACTGGGCATAGCGGCGGGTAGAAATGAATCAGACAAATATTCTGGAATTGCTACAGAAGCAGATATTGTTGTTGTTGAATTATTAAATACATTCGATGAAGCAGAAGTTTATACACAACTTATTGAATCTGTGGACTATATGTATAAATATGCAGATTCTGTTGGCAAGCCTATAGTCATAAATATGAGTCTTGGGTTGCATCAGACTAATGCGCATGATGGCACAGAAATAGGAGATATTGCATTACAGGAAATTATGCAGAACAATCCCAATGGCAAAATTATTGTAGCATCTGCTGGAAATTCAGGTGGCATGAATATACACTATTCTGCTAATGTAAAAGGTAGTATTATTACAACAGGTCATAATTTATATATGGGATATATATTAGGAATGCCAGATGAAGAATTTAAAGTTGAAATATCTGTTTATACTAAAAATAATCCCAATGCCATTGCGAAAACATTAAAATATTCAACTAATCAAAAGCGTATAATTGATACAACAATATATGATGCTACAAAGCAATATTCATATCCATTATTAATAGAGCTTGACCCTGCCTATCAATTTAATAATAAGCCATATTGTAAATTTGAATTAAATCCCTTTAAAATAAATGCAGAATCATACTATTACTTGGATATGTTAGGTTTTACTGTTACATCTACTAATGCCAATATTCATGCTTGGGGAGATGTTTCACTAACACAAACAGGAAGTCCGCAAATCGCCGATTCGAAATATACCGTAGCTTCACCAGCTATTATAGATGAGGTTATAGCTGTTGGTGCATACATTACCAAAACAGAATTTGTTAATTACCAAAACACTACAATTTCAGCATATTCAAGTAATAACATTGAAGATATAACAGATTTTAGCTCCATAGGACCTGCAACAGATGGAAGAATAAAGCCTGATATAACAGCTCCTGGAAGTATTATAATATCTGCATGTAATAATGCATACGTAGATAATCTGACTATATCTGATTTGTATCTCGTTGGTCCATCTGCAACTGGCGGCTGGTATATAGCAAAAGAAGGCACATCAATGTCATGTCCAATGGTAACAGGTGTGGTGGCATTAATGCTGGAGGTGAACCCTAAGCTAACATCCAAAGAAATCAAGCAGATACTACAGGCAACTGCTATAAATGACAATTTTACTGGCAATGTGCGAAACAACAAAAGTGCATATTGGGGCTGGGGCAAGGTAAATGCACTTGCAGCAATGGTATCAGCAGAAACAAGCGGTATATACGAGGGCAAAAATGACATATCAGATAAATTGACAATATATCCTAACCCTGTTATAAACAACAATGTTACATTACAGTTTGACAATCCGATAGGCATGCCTTATGCAGTACAGATATATGATGCAATAGGCAAATTGGTCTTTTTATCATCCATAACTGATGATAAAACATTAGATATATCCCATTTATCTTCAGGCACTTATACCGTTATATTGATAAATGGCAATAACATTGCTTCACAGAAAATAGCAGTTGCGAGGTAAAAGCCCTGATAGATTGATTTATACAGCAATTAACAATATCCAATAAAAAAAGCCTCACTAATGTTGTTAGTGAGACTTTTGGTTTGGTAGTGATTTTACAAATATCTTATTTCTGATGCAATGGGAATTTGCCTGCAAATTCTTTCACTTCATTAGAAATTTTATGATGTAAGTCTGTGTTATTTATATCAGATAGCACTCTATCAATAAACTCAACAACTTGCTTCATATCGTCTTCTTTGAAGCCGCGAGTTGTAAGAGCTGGTGTTCCCAATCTGATACCGGACGTTACAAGCGGCGACTGGTCATCATTAGGCACAGTATTTTTGTTACAAGTAATACCGGCTTCATCAAGAGCAAGCTGAGCTGCTTTTCCAGTCAATTTTTTATTACGTAAGTCTATAAGCATCAAATGGTTATCCGTTCCGCCAGAAACCAAATCATAGCCTTTATCAAGTAGCGCCTGAGACATTGCCTTAGCATTTGCAATAACCTGCGCAATATAATTTTTGTAATTGTCAGTCAAACATTCGCCAAACGCAACAGCCTTTGCCGCAATAACGTGCATAAGCGGTCCGCCTTGCACACCGGGCATAACCCAGCTGTCAATAACTTCACTCATTTTTCTGGTGCGACCGGATTTCGGAGCAACAATACCGAACGGATTGTCAAAATCCTTGCCAAGCAAAATGATGCCGCCACGAGGACCACGCAAGGTTTTATGAGTTGTAGAAGCAGTTACATGGGCATGTTCAACCGCATTAGTTAAAAAGCCCTTAGCAATAAGTCCAGCCGGATGGGCAATGTCAGCAAATAAAAATGCACCAACTGAATCGGCTATTTCTCTAAATTTTTTGTAATCTATATCACGAGGATAAGCAGAAGCGCCAACAGTTATCAATTTTGGTTTATTTTTCTTTGCAAGATCTTCGACCATATTATAGTCAATTCTGCCAGTTTTTGTGTCTAATTCGTAAGGAATGAAATTATAAAAACGACCGGAAAAATTAACAGGCGAACCATGCGTCAAATGTCCACCATGTTCCAGTTTCAAGCCCATTACAGGATCACCCATTTTAATGAAAGTGAAGTAAACAGCTTGATTTGCAGTACTTCCCGAGTGAGGTTGCACGTTTGCGTATTCAGCACCAAAAAGTTTTTTCACTCTGTCGCGAGCAATATTTTCAGCAATATCAACATATTCGCAGCCGCCATAATAGCGATTTCCAGGATAACCTTCTGCATATTTGTTGGTCATGATAGAGCCTTGAGCTTCCATAACTTCTGGCGAAGTGAAATTTTCGCTGGCAATTAATTCTAATTTAGTTGTTTGGCGGTTATATTCGCTTTCCATTGTTTGGAATATTTCGTTATCCGCCTTTTTTAGCAAGTCATACATGATGAGCCTCTTGATTAATTTAGTTATTAATATTGTAAAACATAAAACCCTCAAAAATACGCTTTTTATTTGAATAAAAATAATACGGTGAAAAGTATTGTTTTTAACCTTCGGCGACGCAGGTATAGTTCATCTCTTTTTTTTCCTTATATTTGTAGTGCTTGCGTTTGCGGTGCAAGGTATCCTATATATCATCTCGAACTTGATGAATAAAAATAAATTAATACAAAACATATTTTCTCTCTCACTTGCAGAAGTTGCTACCAAAGGCATAACCTTCTTTCTAACTGCTTATATTGCAAAAATTTTCGATGTCGAAGGCTATGGGATAATTAATTACATACAGGCTGTTTTGACCTATATGACACTTGTAGTCAATCTTGGTTTTGGCATCGTTGGCGCTCGGGCAGTGGCGCAAAACCCGACAGATCAGGAAAAATATGTTAATAATATCATTACTATAAAGCTCCTAATTGCGGTGCTGACATTTGCAGCAATGTGCGGCTATACATTGTTTGTTGACAAGCCGGCGATGTTTAAAATCGCTTTGATGCTCGGCGGATTGCAGGTATTTGCATGTGCTATACAGATAGACTGGTTTTATCAAGGTATCGAAAAAATGAAAATTTTAGGCGCAAGGCAATTTTTGGTGAGTGCTTTAACATTTGTCGGCGTCATAATTTTCGTAAAATCTCCAGACGACATACCAGTTTATATGTGCATCGCCTCATGTTCGTTAATACTCAACAGTTTATGGCTATTGATACTATACATAAAAAAATATGCTAAAATAAAATTAACCGTTAAATGGGCATTTTGGAAAGAATTGCTCAAATCGGCTGTGTCAATCACTGTTTCATCAGCTTTTTTTGCGATAATCAATTCATTCCACATGATATATCTTACTTATATTGAAGGCGATTACGCAAATGGATTGTTTGCAGCTGCTGCAAAACTTGGAGCTATTTTATTTATTCCGGCAGCCATTCTGCAAAGCGTTTTTCTGCCGAGCATTGCACGGGCAAGTGCTGAAGAAAGAAGAGATGTCGTTTTAAAATATTCCAAAACCGTAGCCGTTGCTGCTGCCATAATTCCAACAATTGTTTTCACTTACGCCGATTTTTTTATTGTAAATATTTTCGATGAAAAATTTATCCCGGCAGCCATAATCCTTAGAATATTCATGATAAATACGGTGATGGCATATTACGATAGCACGATATACACGTCGCTGATGGCGTGGGGAAAAGAGCGGAAAATGCTGCGTCTTGTTGCCATTGCTGCGGCAATCAGCGTTCTTGTAAACATGTTGCTCGTTCCTGTTATGAGCGGAAAAGGTGCCGCGCTGTCTGTTGTCGCTTCCGAGCTGTTTTTGCTTATAACCACATCGGTGCTAATATATAAGCAAATAAGGGCATTAGCTATAGGAATATTTATTAAGACACTGGCAATTGCGGTTATTTCCGCTTTGATTACGACACAATTATTAATTTTTATTCATAATTCTATAGTTGAAATTATTGTAACTTTTGCTATTTTTGCAATATTGATTTTAGCATTCAAAGTTATTAAAATAAGTGAACTTAAAGGGATTTTTGCCAAATGAAATATGATGTTGTTATTGTTGGCGCTGGTTTATCCGGCTGTATTCTTGCGGAGAGACTTGCAAGCAAGTTTAATGAGAAAATTTTAATAATTGAACGAAGGCAGCATATTGCTGGAAACTGCTATGACTATCGTGATGAAAATAATATACTTATTCAAAAATATGGTCCGCATATTTTTCACACTAATTCGCCCGCTGCATGGAATTATATCTCTCAATTCACTGAATGGGAAAATTATATGCACAAAGTGCTCGCATATATTGACGGTGAATTTGTTCCTGTTCCATTCAATCTCAATTCACTAAGTCAATGTTTTCCAAAGCAGTTATCGGAACGAATCCAATCAAAACTACTGGAAAAATATCAGCTTGGAACTAAAATTCCAATAATGCAGATGCGCCAAGAAAATGACGACAAAGATTTCAAAATGCTTGCGGATTTCATTTATGAAAAGGTATTTTATACCTACACAATCAAGCAATGGGGGCTCGCTCCAGAAAAACTGGCACCAAGCGTAACGGCTCGAATTCCGTTTTTTATAAGCCGCGACAATCGGTATTTCCAAGATACTTTTCAAGGAATTCCAAGATTTGGCTACACTAAAATGATGGAAAAAATGATTGATAACCCAAATATTCATTTGATGCTGAATGCGGATTTTTTCGATATGAAAGACAAAATAGATTATAAAAAATTAATTTATACCGGCGCGATTGACAGTTTTTTTGACTGTAAATTCGGACATCTGCCTTATCGCGATTTGCATTTTAAACTGGAAAAGTATGATTTAGCAAGCTATCAAGAGGCGGCTCAGATAAATTATCCGACTAATTATGAGTTCACGCGGATTACAGAATTTGCCCATTTTTATAAAACCGCACATTTGGGAACTGTGATTGCAAAAGAATTTCCTGTTCCGCATGTTCCGGAGCAAAAATCGTCGCCATATTATCCGATTCCAACCGCAGAAAATGATGCTTTAGCGCAAAAATATTTAGACGGACTGAGGCAAATCCCAGATGTAATTGCGTTTGGTCGCTTGGCGGATTACAAGTATTACAACATGGATCAAGCTGTTTTGCGTGCTTTGGAGGTATTTTCAAAAATAGAAAAAGAAAAGTGAGAATAATATAAATACCATTAATTAACTGCACAAATACTAAATTCTGCACCTGTAGCTCAATTAGCAAAAAAAGTGCAAAAAATATTTACGGGAAAGCGAAATCAATTGTTGGTAAAATTCGGCATATTTTTACGGATGCCAACAGTTGTTACGACGTGATTTTTCAGGATGTTCCGGAGGCTCATACGATGACGAAGGCAGAAACACATCTGATTGAAAGTTCAAATTCTTCGTTCAGAGACAATTTAGCAAGATTTAACAGAAAAACTAAAAGATACACTAAGTCGTTGAAAATGCTGGAGATTACATAAGAATTATTTTTAGATAAAACTTTACATGATTTTGATTATGAATTAACAATCACATAAGCAACAATAAAGTAACAATGCCATTAAGTTTGGGGTCCCGTTTTGATACGTTAGAATTGTTATCATGATCGCATGTAAAATTTCCAGTTCCGTTAGATTTTAGCATAAAATGGCAATTTACTCTTATTATTTTCATAGGTGTGGAGCTATTGGGATATATTGGCTACTACTTGATGATGGGGCAAGCAACGAATTTGGAGCGACATAATCAAAAAAATCTTCTGAATGAGCATATTGGCTACCTGTTAACAACGCACAAATCAGCATTAATTTTAATAATTTCATTTGCCTACTATAAGTTTTTAATTTGTTAGTATTTAACGTTTTGTTTTTACGAAAAGCCATGTTAGCTCCTAAAAGTTATTAATTTTATAAAAATGTTGATTGTTTTTTGTGTATATCTTCAATAAGTATGTGCCAATAGAATATGGCGTTAAGTCAATTATGATACTATTTTGTGCATCATTATTATGAATATTTTTTAATATATTACCCATAATATTCACAACCTCTATACGCTCAATACTGTTTGCACCATTAATACTATATGTTTTTGTAGCATTGTTTTGAGATATGCTGATGGTATCATTCTGTAATTCATAAATTGCTACACTTTTCGTATCAAAAACAGCATCGCATTCATTTTTGGATTGTTCGTAGCTAAATGTCGTATTGTTCAGGTTTTTGTAAATAATTTCGCTGTCTGTATAGCAACGCATTGAACAATTTCGCCCGTCTAATCCACAAGATTCGCTGATTAAGCCAAAACTTGCATATCGAAATTATACTGTTATTGCTCGAAATTATATGATATGCCTATGAAAAATGAGCGGTTACAGCCGATTAAACTTGAGCCGGTTGTCGATGTGCCATGTCCGCCACCGGTTTCGCTGATGTTGCTATCAACTCTTGTGATATCAAACAAGTTTTTGATGCCCGCCGATATAAGGAAATATGAACCCAAATGGCTGCTAACACTAATATCTGCCCAGTTATAGCTGCTTAATCCGCCAAGCACAAGCTCATCATTATATACCTGATATTCCTGCCTTGCACCTGTGAATTTGTAGAATAAATTGGCTGTCAGCCATTTTGCAAAATCATACGTTGCGCTTAGAGATACTTCCGGCGAAAATCGGAACTGCGTTTGTTCCTGAGCGGCATATTTTTCATCATCATAAAGCGTGTTATACCTGCCGACATAAGAAAAATTGAGCGACAGCTTAAGCTTTTGCCAAGCCAGCATATTCTCCAAAGTAAAGCCGGTTGTTTTGTATTTACCAGAGTTATAATATGTCTGAGTGCTGGATTCCGTAACCGAATTAACCATCTGAATCCTGTCCTGAAAATTGTTATAAAAGCCGGAAAGCGTTGCCATAAGTATCATCTTCTCATTCGATATTGCCTGCCATGAAAGAGAGCCTATATAACTATTCGATTTTTCAGCTTCAAGATTTGGATTGCCTCTTATCCAAAAGCCGCCGCCATTAGTATGATAAAATGTATAATACAGTTCCTGCAACGTAGGCGCTCTAAAGCCTTGAGCATAAGATAAACGAATATCCATTGTTGAGTTCAGCTTTGCCTTCAGGTTGATTGATGGAATGACAGGCGGAGCATCATATTTGGAATTAAAGGAAGTGCGAAGACCGGGACGAAGATTGAGCCAGTCCAATGGACTGTATTCCGCTGACAAGAATACGGCAGCGTTAGAGATAGAGTTATTTCCGCTGTCAATTTTATCGCCGGCACCCTGATTATATTGATATTCCAAGCCAGGCTGCACAGTAAGATTGTTCAAAATCTGCCAGGTATTTGTCAGCCTGCCAAACCAAATCGAATATTCCGACTCATCCTGCGCACCTTCACTTGTTGACAGCATTTTCCTGCCTGTCGTAAAATCGACGACCGTGCTGCGTTTATCTCTCTGATAATCCTGATATGAGCCGGAAAAAGCAAAACCTAACTTATCATCAGCCTGCCAATTTCCTTGCAATTGATGTGTGAATCTATTTGCCAAGAACTCAATATCCAATGCCTTTCGATTGAGCGGAATATCGCCTTTTCTTAAAATATTTTCATTTAAATAGTCGAATTTGTACAGTACATCATAATTAACTTTTTTTAACCCAAGATTTATACCTGCCAAATACTGCTCTTTTGAGGGCCACTCTTTTTGACGCCCGGACATATTGCCCTGCCAGCCACCAAAGCCATTATGAGAAAAATTGATTGTCGTGAACAGGTCATTGTCAAATGTATAAGTTGCATTGATATTTTGTATATGCTGTCCGGCATTCGTGAAAAAATCATATTCGCTGCCCATAGTCTCTTCTTGCACTTTCGCGCCAAGCGACAGTTTTTTACCATTATTGCCTTTCTTTGTGATGATATTAATCACGCCAGCCAACGCATCGGAGCCATACATTACGGACATGGGACCTTCAACGATTTCCACCCTTTCGATAGTATTTATATCGATTTGATTAAGGCTTTGCTTCTTGTCCAATCTATCAACCACAGGAATGCCGTCAATCAGTACTTTCACATTATTGCCGCTCATCCCCATTATCTCAAAATCGCTTTCGCCTAATGCCAAGTCGTTGGATATGCGGACGCCGATTTCCGTATTGAGCAGATTCTGCACATTGCTTGCCGCTTTATGCTCGATTTCCTCAGAATTTATAACCCTGACTTTATATATCGAATTTTGCAGCGATTGCGGTGCAAGTTGTGCAGTAACAACGACTTCGTCTAATTTGACCGCCGTTTCTTCAACTACTATATCAGTAAGGTTATTCTCCATGTTTGCAAGCACCTTGACAGGTATTTCCTTAGTTTTGATAGCAATCGAATGTATTATCATAATATATTCACCAGCTGGAACTTCCATTTTGAATTTGCCATCAGACTTCGTGAATGTCTTAAAATGAGTATTTTTTAATATTATTGACACATGAGTTGCGGGCTTTTCGTCGGTAGTCTTTATATTGCCTGCAATATAGGTTTTGTTTGTTTGTGCGTGTGTCGTTGGCAGCAGTATGATTAATCCAATAATGAACTGAATTATATATTTGAGCATAGTATTTTTAGTTTTATCCAATAGAATCAACAGGGTCTAATATAATTTACAAAATTACTATGAATGGAAAAAATTAGCAATCCCCACATTCCGCTATTTTCTTGATATTATATCATAATAAATAGGTATAAACGGTATATATTATTAAAAAAAATTCAGAAATTATGTAATTATTGTGAATTTGAACCCAATTATAAGCGCAAAAGAAATTGTTTTGGGCAGGTTGGAATTATTTTGTATATTAAACTCAAAATTGTTTAATTGATTTACTTTTATGGTGTAATATGATGAAATTCAGAAAGATTGTGAGATTATTTTTATTAATGATTATTATTCAATCAATACCGTCGTTTGCTCAAAAAACTATGGTTATTAATGAACTTTCGGGTTCAAATGATGAGGTCTTTTTTGATGAAATGATGGAATGTAATGACTGGATAGAGCTTTATAATGCCTCAGATGAGGCAATTAATTTGAAAGATTACGGTATTTCAAAGAAAAAAGACTACAAAAAAGCATGGAAATGACCTGACACAGTAATCCAGCCGGGCGGATATTTTATGCTTGTTTGCGACAAATTAAACTATGTTTCAGACAAATATGAAATGACGGCTGCAGGTTCTGGATTTGACTATTGCTTTAACCAAGAAAGTTTTCGCTATCAATATGTTGAAATGTCAGGCGATTTTGAAATTGAGATGAAAGTGTCTGCCATGACAAATACCACTTTCGATTCTTATTTTGGCTTTATTATACGCGAAAATTTGGAAAGAGACGCAGAGTTTGCATCTTTATTCATAACGGAGATAATGAGAGAATGTTATTGGCATTCACTGCGTGGTCCTGTAAATGGCAGCTATAATGCCAATGAATTTACCTATCCATACATTCATTTTAAAATGGTGAAAGAAGGCGACAGTGTCTATTTTTATGAATATTTTGCAGATGGTGCAAGAGAAAGAAAAATTATAAATGAGACCAGATTTATATCATTCAGTAATAAACAATTTTTGGTAGGTATTGCTCTTTCGAGTGGCGATGATAATAAATTGGCTTCAGCAGTTTTTTCTGATTTGAAGATTAATGGCGAAGCAGTTGATGTGCAAAATTTGAAAGCAGCTGAAATTGGTACAAAAATCGAAGGCAGTTTGAAAAGGCACAGAATATGTCATACAGATTTCAAAATAAGCAAGAGCGATGAGAAGCTGTATCTATTCGATAATTCGGAAAATCAAATTGATTTTGTAGAGGTTGGTGCACAGCGGACAGATATCAGTTACGGTCGTTTTCCTGATGCCAGTGATAATTTCGTATTCTTTGAAGTACCGACCCCCAATGCAACAAATGCCAATATCTTGCAAGAAAAAACACCAACACCTGTATTTTCAAAAAAGAATGGATTTTATAATGAAGCATTTGAAGTAACAATCCAGTCTGACGATGATGTCTATTATACGCTTGACGGCAGCGAGCCTACCCAATCCTCAGCTAAATATGCAGGACAGCCTATAAACATAAATCAGGATATAACTGTTCTGCGTGCCAAAGCCTTTAATGCAGAACTGGCGCCAAGCAAGACTGCTACACATACCTACTTCATAAATTATGACTTCAAATTGCCAGTTATATCTATTTCAGGCGACTCAGCTCTATTTTGGGATAACAAGACAGGCCTTTTTTCTGATAAAAATTTGTATTTAAAACTCGAAGTACCAATAGGTTTGGAATTTTTCAAAAACACTACAGATAGCATATATACTACAAATGCTGGTGTTAGATTAAATGGAAACAGCACAAGGCGGTTTAAACAAAAACCATTTAGATTGTATCCTCGCGACAAATACGATGAAGAAACCTTTAATTATCCATTTTTTACAGAAGAATATGGTGAAAGTGTTGGAAAATTTGTATTAAAAAGCCAAAGTGAAGCTTGGTGGTTGCCATATATTCCCGACATGCTTATGAATGTTATAGTAACTTCAGATAAACAATTAGCAGAACTATATCCTTCTCCATATACAAGTGTTTTAACATACCTTAATGGTGAATATTATGCTATTCATTTATTGAGAGAGAGGGTTGATAGAAGTTATTTAGGCAACAGGCATGATATTGAAAATTTATCAATTGTTATGACAGAAGTAAATGGCGGAAATGCTGCTCTTGATGCTGTATCATACGGAGATATAACTACTTGGTTCAAACTCATTGATACATTAAATTTGCTTGATATATCTTCGGATGGATATAATTATTTACAATCTCAATTTGAAATTAATAATTTAATGGATTATGCTGCTATAAACATATATTCAAGGAATAGGGATTGGATTGCCAACAATAATAATGTAAAATCATGGAAATCGGATGAATTAGATGGTAAATGGAGATTTATAATGCATGATTTAGATTTCGCACTGCATCCCATAATAGATGATACAATAAATTGTTATCAAGAAGTATTTGATGTTCAATATAATTCATTTGCAAAAATTTTATCTACGTTATTAAAGAGTGATGAATTCAAGGTTAAATTTTTAAATAGATTTGCAGATTTATTAAATACCAGCTTTTTACCAACGCGAATTAATTATTTAATTGATAGCCTTGCTAATGTATTGCGCCCTGCAGTTACATTGCAGAAAGAAAAATATCCAGAAACCTGCACAATGTGGGAAGAGCAAGTTGCTGCAATAAAAGAAATTGCAATTGAGCGGCAAACGAGTAGCTTTAAAGAAGTTGTCGAAACTCACAGTTTACCAGGAACTTGCAAAGTAAATATTTCATCTAATATTCTTGATGCATGTGATTTTGAATTAAATACTATTAGCTTTTCCAATGCTTTTGAAGGTACGTATTTTCAAGGCATTCCAATAACTTTAACTGTAAAACCCAAAGAAGGTTATAGATTTGTTGGTTGGAATGATGAACAGGATTCGTCTAAAAAAACAATAACAGTAGATTTAACGGGTAATGAGTCTATTGATATAAAGGCAATTTTGTCGGAAAATGGAAGCGTAACGTCTAAAAATGAAAAAATATTTAATATTTATCCTAATCCCGTTAAAAATAAGATGTATATAGAATTTGAATCAAATCATAGCGAAAGCATTCAAATAAGAATAAAAGATATTTTAGGAAATGATATTTACACAGTAAACGGTGTTTGCGAATTTGGAAAAAACAATCTTGAAATAGATTTTGAGAAGACAGGAAAGTTCGCAAATGGTTCATACCTTGTTGAAGTTAAATCAGCTCATTTGAATTTGATTTCAAAAATAATATACCAGCGGTAAAATAAAAAAACAATAAGAAGATACAATGATATTTGCTATTGATAAAAATATTCCTGCGCTTGCGGCACTTGTGCGCGAGGTAGCAACCGTGCACGAATTTACAGGAAACCAGCTGATAAATGAAGACCTTGTTGCCATTAAAGCCAATGTACTGATTTCCCGTTCAACGCTTAAAATCAATGAAAATTTATTGAAAAATACAAATATACAGCTGGTTGGAACGGCAACAAGCGGCATAGACCACGTCGATATTGACTATATAAATAAATCTAATATTATTTTTTTCTCAGCAAAAGGCTCAAATGCCAGCTCTGTTATGGAGTATGCGATATTTGCAATTCTGATGTGGAAGCGGCTGAATAGAATTGACGCCAGCAATTTGAAAGTAGGAATTATCGGGCATGGAGAGATTGGCATGCGGGTAGCTCGCTGCTTAAGGCTTATGAAAGTAAAGACTTATGTGTGTGATCCGCCAAAGGAAAACAGTAACTGCAATACCGATGTAAAATATTGCTCGGCAGATGAGATAATCGAAAAATGTAACGTTATAACGGCACACGTTCCGATGGTGAAAACGGGCGAATATCGTACATTGGATTTGTTGGATAGCAACCGCATTGCCAAAATAAAGACGGGATCTCTGCTTATAAACACTGCTCGCGGCGGGGTTTTCAATGAAAATGCTATGATAGAAAGGCAAAAAGATTTGTTTTATGCTATTGACGTTTGGCAGAATGAGCCGGATTTTAATGCGCAACTTGCTGATATTGCAATGCTTGCAACGCCGCACATTGCCGGCTATTCGTATAATGGCAAGATTCAAGGCTCCGTTATGATGGCAGTGCAGATAGAACAGGCGCTGCATCTCGGCTTGAATGCTAATGTACTGGATTTCAGACATGATAAAATGCTTTCCAGACGGATGCTGGAAAATGCTAATTTGGAAAAAAGAATAGGCTATTTTCGCAAATTAGATTTGGATTCTGCGATAATGAAGGCAATAGCTGCTTTTCCAGTCTCAAAGAAAATAGACTATTTTAGGCGCTTCAGGAATCATTATCCCGAGCGTTACGAGGCTCTTCCTCCAATTAAGATTACTTGATAAAGATATCCATACCATATTTCCACTGCAAGCGCTACTCACCGATATATTCTTCTAATGTATAAAAAATCCCACTGAGACAAGTGGGATTAATATATTTGTTTTATTGCTGTTCCTCTAATATGGGTAGAGGCTCTTCAGGCACTTCCTGCGGTATGAAAGTGAATTTCAGGGTGTCGTGATCCTTGTCGCAATCGGCGAAAACGTTGATGTTGGAGGTCAGGTTGTTCTTCAGTATCTCCTCTGCCAATTCATCTTCTATATATTTTTGTAATTGGCGGCGTAATGGGCGCGCTCCAAACTGCTCGTCAAAACCTTTTTCTACAAGAAATTCTTTAGCTTCCTGCGACAGTTCAAGAGATATGTTACTAACGCTAAGCCGCTTTATTATATCACTTATGTGCAGGTCGACAATCTTGAATATATGCTCCTTCTCAAGGCTTTTAAATATGATAAACTCATCAATACGATTGATAAATTCTGGATTAAACAGGTGCTTTACCGTATCCTCAATCGTCGTCTTCATGTGGTCGTACTTATTGTCAGACGTATTTTCAGAAAAGCCGATTTTACCGCCAGCCTTCATGTCTCTTGTGCCGGCATTTGATGTCATTATGATTACTGTATTGCGGAAATCTACCTTGCGGCCGTTACTGTCCGTAAGTACACCATCATCAAATACTTGCAGCAATATATTGAATACATCCGGATGTGCCTTTTCAATTTCATCAAGCAGTATGATGCTATATGGGTTCTTGCGGACTTTCTCTGTAAGCTGTCCACCTTCTTCATACCCAACATATCCAGGAGGTGCGCCGACAAGGCGAGAGACAGCAAATTTTTCCATATATTCACTCATATCAACCCGTATAAGTGCATTATCCTTATCGAACATAACGCGAGCCAATACCTTTGCCAGTTCGGTTTTGCCAACGCCTGTTGGACCTAAGAACATGAACGAACCTATCGGACGCCTGGGGTCTTTCAAGCCTGCCCTTGCACGCCGTATAGCCTTTGACAGCTTATCGATAGCCTCATCCTGTCCTATAACAAACTGCTTCAATTCGTCGGCAAGACGCAGCAGTTTGTTCGATTCGCCTTCCGCAATCTTATTAACAGGTATGCCTGTCATCATCGCAACTATATCTGATATATCGTACTTGGTAACAGGCAGCAGGTCGGCAGCCGTGAGCTTTTCCCATTCAATCTTTGCCAGTTCCAAATCCTCAAGCAGCTTCTTCTCCTTATCGCGAAGGTTTGCAGCTTCTTCAAACATCTGCTGCTTAACTACGTTATTTTTCTCAGACCTGACAGCATCTATCCGCTCCTCGATTTCAAGGATATTAGTCGGTACTACGATGTTGGATATGTGCACCCTTGCACCTGCTTCGTCGAGAATATCAATAGCCTTGTCAGGGAACATACGGTCGGTTATATACCTGTCAGCAAGGCTAACGCAGGCATCAAGCGCCTCTTCGGTATATACAACGCTGTGGTGCGATTCATACCTGTCCTTGATATTATGAATAATTTTTAATGTTTCATCAGGGGTTGGCTCCTCGATAAGCACCTTCTGGAAGCGGCGCTCCAATGCCCCGTCTTTTTCGATATACTGGCGGTATTCATCAATAGTAGTAGCACCAATACATTGCAGTTCGCCGCGAGCCAATGCAGGTTTGAACATATTCGAGGCATCAAGCGAGCCGGAGGCACCGCCCGCACCGACAATAGTATGCAGCTCATCTATAAACAGTATAACATCAGTTGCCTTCTCCAATTCAGTGAGTATTGACTTAACACGCTCCTCGAATTGACCGCGATATTTAGTGCCTGCCACAATGCCAGCCAAGTCAAGAGTTACAATACGTTTATCGAATAATGAGCGGGATACTTTCTTCTCAACTATGCGCAGCGCCAAACCCTCGACAACAGCCGTCTTGCCAACACCGGGTTCGCCTGTCAATACGGGATTATTTTTCTTTCGGCGAGACAGTATCTGCGAAACACGCTCTATTTCCTTCTCGCGACCAATGACAGGGTCCAGTTTGCCTTCAGCGGCAAGTTTCGTTAAGTCCCTGCCAAAGTTATCTAATACGGGCGTGTTAGGCTTATCGTTTACCTTCGCTTTTGCTGATTTTTGCTCTGCATACGGTCTATGTTCCGCTCGATATGGGTTGGGCTCGTCAGCCACTGTTCCGCTCAAAATATCATTAAGCTCCTTTTGCAAGCCGTCATAAGATGCACCGAGCATACGCAACAATTGCGATGCCAAAGTCTCCTCATCCCTTGCAATTGCCAGCAGCAAATGCTCCGAGCCTATAATACTCGATTTGTAGAGTTTGGCTTCGAGTATTGATATTTTGAGCGTCTTTTCGGCTTGTTTGGTGAACGGTATATTGCCAAATACGAAGTTTGATCCGGAGGCAAGCATCGACTCTTCTAACATTTTTTTTAGATTAGATATATCAGTGCCAAGATTATTCAGCATCTTAATAGCCATGCCATCGCCCTTGCGAATAACAGCCAGCAGGATATGCTCAACGCCGATGTGGTCATGAGCCAATCTAATTGCCTCTTCGCGGCTGAGCCTTATGATTTCATTAACTCTATTTGAAAAATTATTATGCATAATTTGCAGTTGAATTTGTGAAGAAATGGCAGTTCAAGACATTATGGCGCACATATATGCCATAACGGCATACGCTTGCATATCAATGTACAGCCACCATCAAATATACAATAAATATACCAAAAAACCACAATCCGAATAATATACACCGCCCGCCGGCATTAAATACATAATTTCGCTGGATAACACGAGCATCAAGGTACATCCAGACGGCACGGGCGCTTTAAAAAACTCGGAAAGCAAGCGATTGGGTGGTCTTGCGGCGGGTGGAACAGCAAATTTCATCTGATTGCGGCAGGTTTTCATCTTTCCAAAGGGCGAAAACCATTCAATACCTCCATTTAGATGATTTGCCTTTGAGAAAAATCCATTGCAATATGCTCTTTAATAAATATTTTGGTTGTTAATATATTTTTATTAATAAAATTATTCTTCCTGCACTTTTATTAATTCAAATTTAGTTCCATCAAATTTGCCATAATGCGGAGCAGCGAGCCATTCACCAAGATTTATGTATTTTTTTTCATTATAAATGCACACCTCCGCCAAATGTCTATGCCCCATAATCACATAATCGAAGCCTTCTTCTAATTTTTTCCGCGCAAAATCATGCATTCCATCGCTATCGCCATATTTCTTATTATTGGTGTATTTACGGCTTTTTCTGGAAGAATTTAAAGCAAAATAAATGCCACAATCCGGATGCAATTTTGAATATAATTTTTGACATGTCTGATTGCGTAAAATCCTTCTAAGCATTAAATAATACTGGTCATTATAAGACTTGCCATCGCCATGCGACAAATAAAATTTTTTGCCGTAAAGCTCACGCTCAATATCGTGTTTTATAACATCAATGCCTAATTCATTGCGGAAAAAATTCAGATGCCCAAAATCATGATTTCCCATCAAATATTCAATTTTGATACCTGCTTCAATAAAATTATGAAAAATTGTTAATGTGCGATAGAAATATGCGGGAATCACGGTCTTATATTCAAACCAGTAGTCAAATATATCTCCAAGCAAAAAAAGTTGCGTGCAATTATCTTGTATCTTCTTTAAAAAATTGATAAATAGCGTCTCTCTCATTTTGTCTTCATTGCGATTTTGAAAGCCAAGATGTACATCAGAAACAAAATAAATCATTTTTTAATTCCCTGCAAAGCATCAATTAGCATTTGTGGTGTCAAGCTGTCGAGGCAAAAATATTCTTCATTTTTACATTTAGGAGCGAAATAGCACATACATTTTTTCATTGGCTGAACAATTTTTCCACGATTATACAATTCAAATTCATTTGGATTAAAAATATTGTTCATTAAAATGACATTTTTTTTCAGCCCAATTGCAATATGCAATCCCATCGTTACAGCCGTTACAACTGTATCACATTGATTCATAAGGGAGATAAAGTCTTTCAGCGGAAAAAATCCTTTGTATTCAGCACCTGTAATTTTGGCAATCTGCGTGTTGCGAACATGCTCCTGTTCGCCTCCAAGTAGCAGCGGGAAATAATTAATTTTTTTTAATAATTCGATCAGTTCAATCCAGTATTCTGTTTTCCATAAACGCGAAATCCAGCGTTCGCCACAACCTGTGTTCAATCCAATAATTTTTTTATTATTATTTTGAATATTCCATTCAATATTTTGGGGCTCATCCAATATATATTCTTCGCCAAAATATGAATGCCCGTAAATTTCAAATATTTCTTCAACGTAAGATTTAGTATTTTCTTGACTTACGTCGTCAAAAAGTCCTGTTAAATATTTAGTTTCAGCAGATTGATTGATAGGGGCTGGCACACCGTTTTTTAAATAAAAGCCAAACTTTTCGCCAGCATTAATTTGATTGGTTAAAGCGCAAGCATGATAATCTTTATCAAGATTTATAACTTGATTAAAATAAGTGGCTTGTAATGTCAGTACTGATTCAAAATTAAATTTATATTTTTTATCAACTTCTTGAGGCAAAATATCGGGCGTATTTGTAATCCAATGGATTTGTGCGTGCGGATGTTGCTTTTGCAACAGGTGCAATAGCGGCGTAGTTCGAATGACATCGCCAATCGCAGCCAGTTTAATGATTAATATTTTAAAATTTATCGGCGAAAATTCATCGCAATTATAGCATTTTTTCTGATTTTGTTTGTGAGGCAAACACGGAATATCTCCGCGAAAAAAGCGACAATTGTAATTAACAATATTTTTATTCATAAAAATCTATAGAAATATTAAAATCTGTATTGAATGCCGATGCTGAAATTATAAAACGGCTGGAATGCCTCTTCTGTGTCATATTTGCTTTGCCTGTTAAAAAGTTCGCCGGTGGCGTCATCCCGTAGCAATAGATTATATATGCCACCAGTAAAGCCAATATTTGCTAAAATATTTTCATATAATTTTCCTTCGATACCTAACTTAATACGCCCGCCAATCCTAAATGCAAAGGGTTTACTAACAGATTCCTGTACAAGATCGTTTTGGGGAGAATTTTGATATTTTATGCCTTTTTCATATTCATTTACAGGCATTGTATTAAACATTATTTCCGGTCCAGCATATACTTTTGTGTCTTGAAATCCAATGCACCAAAAAGCGTAATGATAGCCCAAGTATATGTCAAACAAGGAAATATCATGTCGAGCATAATAATATGCCGTCAAAGACATAGGCAAAATTTCTTTTGATGTCATGGATAAATATTCCAATCCTGCGATTGTACGATGTTTCAAATTCGTATCAAGAAAAAATATGGCTGACAAATCAAATCCGGGCTGTATAAAACGCAATCCGCCGCCGGGATATATTTGGTTGCCTTGCGAGAGCGTAACAAACATGTGCTGCTTGGAGACATTATCGCCTAATAGCTGGATTGTATTGAAGTTTATATTTGCTGTGGCTTTTTTTATGACAGGCTCACAAACAGAAATTGCATGTATTGAAGTAAACAATAAAAAAATAAAAAGATAGTGTTTCATAAATTTTCTTGAAATATGCGAACAAGTGCGTACAGTATCGCTGTATTGGACAATTTTCTATATCAGCATCAATTTGCCGACATGCCTTACCATTGCAAAAATAAGCATATTTTTCAATTTTCGCAGCTGTTTTATTATAATATAAATAAAAGATATGGTGTTTAATCTTGCTGAATGGTGTTATAAATATTCGTAAATATCGCTTTTTTTTGCTATATTTGTTGCTCTATTATGTATATTTATATGATTTATTAATAAAAATTAATTTTAGTAAATGGAGAACAGTTTGAAAATGTACCACAAGTTATTGTCAGTTATTTTAGTGTCTATCATCGCTTTGCCGCTGTATTCTCAAAAAAAATCGGCAAAAAATATCAATGATACTACAACCATTATTACTATAGATGCAACCAAAATTACTTTTGGGGATTTGAAAAAGGCATTTGAAAAAAATTCTATGAGCCAAGGCACATCTTTTGAAAAAATTTCAAAAGACAGCGCTATGGACTTTATAAACCTGTATCTAAACTATAAGTTAAAGGTAATTGACGGTATTAGCAAAGGATTGGATAAAGACTCTGCGATTGTGGCTGAAGTGCAAAATAATCGCAAACTGCTTGCGGAGTCGTATCTGCTTGAGCAAGCTATTGTTGAACCGGCTGTGAAGCGTTATACTGAATTGCGTAAGTATGATAAAAAAATAGCGCTTATAATGATACCATTTTCTCCATCGGGTGATACCGCTGAAGCATATAAAAATATTACAGCAGCATTAAAAGAGTTGCACAATGGCGGCAGTTTTGATTTTGTTGCGAGAAAATATTCGACAGATACTGTTACGGCGGAACAGGGCGGAACGCTGCCTGTCTATATTACTGGCTTAAAAATACAAAAAGTATTAGAAGATGCCGTTGCCAGATTGCGAGTTGGCGAGTATACTAAAAAGCCGGTTAAAAATGATTTTGGATATTTTATTATAAAGCTGCTTGATGAGAAGCCTCGCGAATTTATCGCAATCAGCCATATTTTGATTCCTTATAGTAATGATAATCCTGAAAAGGGAACTATAATTGCAGATTCTGCAGCCGCCAAAAAATTGGTGGACAGTTTATATTTACAATTGCAACAGGGTGCAGATTTTAAACAGCTGGCGAGAAAATATTCAACCGATAAGCTATCAGCTGTCAAGGATGGCTTTATAGGCATATATTCCCGCTCTACGGGCTTAAAAGGTTCGGGCGAGCAAATAGTTACAGAGGTTGAGACCGCTGCATTTCAATTGGAAAACAATCAAGTTTCCAAGCCAATTACATCGAAATATGGCTATCATATAATCCGCAGAGACAGCACGGTTGTTTTTCCAGCAGATTTTGAAAAAGATGAAATCAAAACAACCTACCGCAAGATGTATTATAAAAACGATTATGAGAAATATATAGATTCGCTTGCTGTAAGTCTTTGTAAATACAAGCTTAACGATGCAAATTATCGGTTGTTGCTAAGTTACTATGATTCGACCAAAACGACGCTTGATACATCTTTTGCCAATAAAATACCAGCCGATATAAAAGCAAAGCCATTGTATGATTTATTAAATAAAACTTATTCTATTGGTGATTTCATTCAAAATTTAATTGTAAAGCCGGAATTAAAAGTTACTGCAACGAATAATGAAGGATTTAAAAAAGCCATACACAAGCTATATGAGCCAGTAGTTTTGGAAGAAGCTGTTAAAACTCTTGACAAGCAATATCCGCAATTTGTTGATATTTTAAATGAATTTCGCGACGGTATATTGTTATTCAAAATGGAGGAAGTCAATGTCTGGAGTAAACTTAAGTTTGATTCGGCGTTTGCTCGAAAATTTTATGATACAACTACTATGGATTTGAAGCGACCTGCACAATATGACATAAGCGAAATATTTATGCTTTCAGACACTGCGCTAAATCGAGTTTTGAGCGATATTCATTCAGGAAAAATTACTTTTGATTCCGCTGCAACAGAGTATACGCAAAGAAACAAATACAGAGACAAGAAAGGGCATTATGGTTTTGTAACCGCCGATAAAAACAAGTTAGCTCAAAAGGCAGAAGAATTGAAGCTCAAAGAAGGCAATATTTCTGAAGTGTTCAAATATGAAAATGGTTATTCTATTGTCAAGTTAAATAAATTTGAGCCTGCACGCAAAAAGACATTTGAAGAAGCCATACCGGATATTGCTCCGCGTGTTCAGACTATTTATCAAAAGAAGCTTGACACAGCTTGGCTTGAAGCCCTGAAAAAGGCTCACAAAGTTACAATAAATAACAAAGCCATAAATGATATTTTTTAAAACATTCCCAAACAATACATAAAAAAACCTCGCCAATGCGAGGTTTTTTTTGTTAATGCCTTTTCCTTATTTGTTGATAACAATAGACATAAAGGTTTTGCCTGTTGCTGTCTCGGCAACTAAGAAATATTTACCAGCGCTAATGTTATTTGCATTTAAGTCAAAATTGTTGGCTCCAATGGTAAGCGTGCCATCAAAAATGTCATAAACTTTTTTGCCGGATACGTCAAGCAAATACACTTTAGCGTATGTATCCATATCATTTTCGTTTGTGATAACAAGATGTGAGGTTGTCAACATCGGATTTGGGCTTGCTGCAAGTTTCACGCCATTTTTAGTGGACAAATTAGTTTCGCCATCTTCTATAGATCCATCAGCAAATAACCAATCAACGATATTATTTGTCAATTCATCTTTGTTTGCAGGTGGAAGTCCTTGGAAATCAAAGCCTGAAAGCACTCTTCTATTTTTTGCATTATCTGTTGCATCTTGGTATTTCATTATTACAGGAGCTGCTGAAATGCCTGATTGCCCATTGAAAACAGTAGATGTTGTATTGACATTGTCAATTTGATAAAAATCAGAATAAGGTGCATAACAAGGATACGATTGAGAATAAGCGCTATTAACTATGTATGATTTACCGTTGGAAATAGGATCATCAGTAACACCATTTATGGTCATGGAAGAAAGAGTGGTACCATTGAGTAACGGTATGTAGTACGGGCTTACAGTATTAACAACAGCAAATTGGTTTTTATAAAAATCAATTATAGCTTGACATTCTGTTGGATAGTATTGCTTGTTTCCTGCGTCATTAGCTATTGCAAATTGTAATCCTGCAGAAAAATAAACTTTAGTATTGTTGTTCATTAAAGAAGTCAATTTAGGGAAAATATAATTCTTTCCATAGTTTACTAGAGAGAATTTGTTATTATCATCAATAGTAAGTCCTACAAATTCTAATCCATCAAGTATATTAGAAGTAAATAAATCAAATGAAACCATTGGTATAGGCATTAAGCTATTCTCAAAATAAGTAGCTTTAGTCCAAGATTCTAAGTTAGTTACATAAGAATTATAGCCACTTAATTTACCGTCATATAAATAAGCATATTTTACGTTATTAGTGATATCTATATGAAAAGTTTTTGAGTCTACGGCACTATAAAATGTATTTGGTTTTTCTTCAGATTCTTTAAGAGTTAATAAATATCCGTTTTCAGAAAGGCTAACGGTTGTACCTGAGTATAAAACAGAATAATCTATAGTTTTCGTTTCACCCACAGCAAGTGAAATTGTTGTTGGAGCTTCTACAGAATACGACCAATCATCTGGTACACTGAACGGAGTCAATGTAACATCAACAGGAATGTTTGATGTATTTTTTAACTGCATAGAGTGTTGTATGGCTGTTCCAGGAACAACTTTATTATACACATCATCCTGAGTTACTGAGAGTATCATGGGTTCAAAATTAGTAGATGTACCAGATTGTATTATTGCTTTGCTGGTATTGTTTTGTACAAATGCAATAACATACAATTCTTTTTTATCAATTTTGGAAATATCTATCGCTTGTGAACGAGTAAAAGTTTTTGTTTCATTTGCTCCAATTGAGAATGTCTCACCGGTAGCATTTGGCAAGGCGTAACGAGCTATATAATAAAAGTCTTTTTCTCCATTACTACCCGGTGCTGTAGTATAATGTTTTGCAGCCTCAAGAATCATTACTTGTAATGTAACATTTTCCATTTCAGTTTCAGAAAGAACTTCCACATTTACTGTTGCGTTATTATCTGCATCAAGTGTAATTGTAGGAGTAATTTGCATTGGTGACCGTGTCGCTAAAATAGAATCGACAGTTGATTCTAATGCAGTAGAACTAGGCGTCCCTTTGTTTACTCCATCAATAATTACAGAAGGTACCGTATTAACACCGCAGTATGTAGCTCTACCTCCATTTAACTCAATGTTGAAGTAATAAAAAGGATCTTGCGGAGATTGACCTACTTGTAAAAAGTATGTTATTATAGTAAGGGTACCACTATAAGAACTGGCAAAAGTGTCATACCCTTCGGCATTATATTTTGCGCATGGTCCGCAGTTTACTCCTGTAAACCTTTCCATTACAGGAATTTTTGGAAAATCAGCATGGGCTGAGCTAACACTGATGATTACAGCTAAAACTAAAGCTGTAAATAGTTTTAAAGTTTTCATTTTTAAATCCTTTGATTAATATTAAACATATGTTTTAAAGTATAATTACTGTGTAATGCGTCTAATTTAACACATTTTTTCTATTTGGCAAAGTTTTTTTTACTAATTTCATATATGAGCAAAATGTTTTTCAATGACGCAATACTGTACTGATATTTACGTCATGTAAATTCACATTGTTTTTTCACACTTATCACAGCTTGTCATGTCCATTTATGATTTTTCATTTACCAAAATTGATGGCTCTGAAGGGGTTATAGGCGAGTATTTATACAATGTTATTCTCATTGTGAATATTGCTTCGCGATGTGTTTTCGCAGACCAGCTTTCCGAACTGGAAGCGCTGTATGAAAAATATAATGACAGTGGTTTTACGGTTATCGCCTTTCCAACGGACGAATTTAACGATGACATGCATGCGGAAAGCGTTGAAAGAATTAAGCAATTTTGCATCAGAAAGCATAGCGTTACTTTCCCGTTTGCGGATAAATGCCACGTACGCGGCGACGAAATTCATCCTTTGTTCAGGTATTTATCGGAAAATTCGCCTGCCATAAAATCTTCCAATAATTTGAAAGCAAAGCTGTTTCACAGGGCGATGAAAGCAAAGTACGAAGACACTTATACTGACAATTCTATCAAATGGAACTACACGAAATTTTTGATAGACAGGAGCGGTGCTGTGGCTGATTGCTTTGATGCCACCGTTCGTCCGCTGCAAATAGAACATAGAATCCAGCATCTCCTTAACGACATCACATATCTATAGAAATTAAAATATCACTCAATGATATTTATTAATTTTTTTTCATAAATAATCATGTCTTCTCTAAAAAGCAAAATAATTCATGCGGTACTTTCGTCTATATCTTACTAACGTATACTTTAAATATCTTAATATCAAATCTAATGTTCTGTCATACAGGCAATTGCTATGAATGTATCTGCAATTAATGATTCGTCCGCTGCAAATTATATCGGAAGCCTGCTTGCTTACGGCTTTAATCAAAGCCCTAAAAGCAAGTCTGTGGCAGTGTCTGCAATTGATCCTGCCGCCAAAATAGCTCCGCAAGATATACTTGATATTGATTATGGTAAAGTTAAAGAGTATGAAGCGAAGACCAATCCAAAATACAATACAATTGGCAAAGAAAATGCCGGTAACAGTGCGGAAAATAATGACTTATCTGATGAAGACGAACAAAAAATCGATGAATTGAAAGCTCGAGACAGAGAAGTGCGGACTCACGAACAGGCTCATATCGCTGCGGGTGGCGGTTTGGTGCAGGGTGGAGCGACATATACCTATGCAACAGGTCCGGACGGCAAGCAGTATGCCAGTGGTGGTGAGGTGAACATCGATATGTCGCCTGAGGAAGACCCTGAAAAAACCATAACAAAAATGCAGCAGGTTATTGCAGCCGCAATGGCACCTGCTGACCCTTCAAGTCAGGATTATTCAGTGGCAGCGACGGCAAGGCGCACGGAGTCAGATGCAAGGAGACAGCTTACAGAAGAAAAATGGAATACTGAAGGCGGGACACCCACCGATAATTCCGCTGATACCAACGCTAAATCCTTAACAGGCAATGGTTTACCCAACGACAAATTCATGCAAAACCGCATTAAAACCACTTATGGTTACGACAATTCTTCTGCCTTGGGCATAATGAAGAATTTTGTAGCATAACCTATAAGCAGGTAAAACATAAGCCACATATTATCCTGCGATTGCAAAGATTTTGCTTTGTGAAATGCTCCACCGTCCAAAATTATTAATTTAAATTTATTCACTCGACCTCATTCCGTCTTTCGCACATTGTTTTGCTGAGTTATGACCAGCTGCAAAACAGTTTGCAAAATCTTTTGACAGCGACTGAATTATAAATAGATAAATATGTATTCAGACTTTACAAAACAAATTTATCAAATAAATATGATATTTATAATGGATGTAAACCGCTGTACTTAAGTGCAATATTAAATTTTGCTGGAGGTCGCAGGATTTTCAAAAAAATAAAAAAATATTCATATTTTTTGAAATATTGTCAAAAATAAAAACATAGCCTAAATATTCAATAATTTTGAGATGCCTGCTGG
>JAVBOP010000078.1:0-9417 GCA_031550405.1 Kapaibacterium sp. (SeqCode) | reverse complement strand
AGTCGTGATATTTCAAGGACTAACGATGGTTCTACATCTAAGTCCGATGACAAACTTAACAATTGCTCTTCAATACTTTCTACTTTATCGCTATCTTGCAAATTATTCAAATACTTAGACAGTTGCAACTCAAAGTTAAATAATTTTCGGTCTAATAGACAAAATTAATGGTATTATATATATTAATTTGTAATAATTTCATATAGTTACATCATTTGAAAATAATGCATAAAAATTCTGCCCAAATTGTGGGTCAAAACGCGCACAAAAATATGGATTTGTTAATAAAATTCAGCGTTATAAACGCAATAGTTGCGGTCTTCAATTTCTGCCTCAAAATCGCTTAAATTCTGCCGAAATTTGGAAGGAATATACGGTTGGAAAACAAACTTATGAGCAGCTTGCGCCAAATATAATTCTCCAAACGTACGATACAAAACAAATTAGATAATTATCATCCTAACCTCAATAAAACCAATGTTTTAATTGCGAATGTTTTGATAGGTAGTACATATTTTGATCGCAATTTTGGTGTCATGGTTTTTATGGGCAGTTTTAGCGGGCAAGCTCTTTATTATCAATATGTTAGCTACGAAACTAATGCACTTTATGAACAAGGAATAGAATTAATAAAATTTAATAATATCTCAATTCAAAGCATAATTTGTGATGGTCGAAAATGTCTTTTTAAGCTATTTCCAGACGTTCCAATTCAGATGTGTCAGTTTCATCAAAGCCAGATTATTACGCGATATTTGATTAAAATCCGAAATTATACCATTTGCTAATACAAATTTGTAGCGTAATTGTATGAACATATTGAAGTTACCTCCTCTTTTGTCAATGAATTTGCTAAATCGGATAAAAAATCACTTGATTTTTCAAGATTTTCGAATAATTTATTAGAAAATTCTCGCTTAAATATCCATCAAATTTTCCCAGCCAGATTTAACTCAGGACTATATGGAGGTAAAAACATAAGTGCTATATTATCAGGTATTTACAAAGATTTGGCTTTGTGAAACGCTCCGTTGTCCAAAACTATTAATTTAAATTCATTTTTATCTTGTTCGGAAAATTTATCCAAAAATATTTGAAAAGTTTTTGCATTACATTCAGGTATTTCAAGTAAAAAATTATTACCATCTTTGGGTGAAAATGCTCCAAATAAATGAGTGGATTGAAAAACTTGTTGAAAATTGGAAATAGGCTTAATACCCTTTATAGTCAATGACTTCCCATCTTTGTAAACAATCCAAAACGACTTTCATCTTCAAACTATAAGTTGAATTGTGAATATTTATTTATTTTTAAATTAATGACTTCTGCACAGTTATTTTTGAAATTTTTTAAAAGCTTTGACAGCATTAACATTTTTTTTATATGGGACTTACGAGCAATTTTAACTTTTGATTTAAATTTATGGATGCAATAATTTCGAAAAGTAAAATAAGAATGTTTTTTATTAAATTTTTGATTAATAATTAGTAACAATTCCTTGTATTCAACAATACTACTGCTCGAATTTGTAAGAATTTTTCCTACAAAACATGCTCCTCTGGAGTAAAAACTGATGGGCGATGTCCAGTTTTTTTATGGCTCAGCAACTCTATGATACCGCCATTTAAGTGCTTGGTACGTCAAGTACTTAGCATATTTTCACTCACCTTCAAGATACGGTGAAGCGAATTAAAAGTGATTTTAAATGAATATTTTTTATTTGTATTAGCATTTTTATGCGAGGAACAAAAAGCGTTTCCGCATGTTTTCTTAATAATTTTCAAGCTCTCGTTTACTTTCTACAACATCAATGATTTTTATTTTAGAATATATATGCAAATACAACATTTTTTGGGGAAAATAAAATAACTATAAATTTGTATTAGCAAATGGTATTAGATAGCTGCAACTCCAAATTAAATAATTTTCTATTAATATTACTGCTGGAAAGCATTTCTTGACTTGCATTCGCTTTTATTTTTGTACCGTCAGTCGCAACAACACCTGATATATATATCCATTATTTATAAGGAACTTACGCAAAATCAACGTCAGCTTATGTATCGAATCTTTATTCTTTGCTCGAAAATCCGCTATCGTGCGATAATCCGGATGCAAATTGCCCAAAAGCCAAAGCAGTTCGAGGTTACGATAACTTTCCTGTTCCAATTTGCGAGAAGATTTTATTGAATTTAAATAGCTATAAATATACAGTTTTATTAGAGTTGCGAATTTATAGACTGGACGACTTGTTGATTTAGTACCTACCTCTGGAAGCAATTCAGGATGCTGCTCAATAATCTTATCTACAAAAGCACCTATCACTCGAACGGGATTGCTCAAACTTATGTAACTATCTATTGCCAAGGTAGTTGCTGTTGATTAGGGTTAAATGAGATTATATAACTCATAAAAATAATATTAAGCAAAATTAATAAATATTAATTTAAATATTTAATTTTGAAATAAAAAAGACTTTTCGCATGGGTTCTTCAGAGGCGGGGAATGTATAACGTTATGTAAATATTGGTAGTTACACAATTTCGCTCTTGTAGAGGGGGTGTTGCGCAGCAGCGGGGTGTTTTAGGATTAATTAACATATTATTGCGGTTGAGTATTATATTAGTATTTTGAAAAACAGGCAGCCAGCATATATATATATATGGATAATTTATTCAAGTAAAATGTATTACCACACAAAATTTTTGTATGCGTTGTCGGCTATAGCTATTGCTTCGTCCATAGTGCTGCCGAGAGCTGTGATATGTCCCATTTTCCTGCCAATTCTCGAGGATTTTTTGTTGTACAGATGTAAAGAAGAAACGCCGTCTGCCAGAGTACTGCTGACATCGCAAGGCACGCCAATGCCATTGCGTTCGCCCAGTAAATTAATCATGCAGGCAGCAGGCATGCGCATCTGCGGCGAACCAAGCGGAAGATTTAGTATCGCACGGATAGCATTTTCATACTGTGAGCAATGACAGGATTCTATAGTGTAATGTCCGGAATTGTGTGGTCGTGGAGCAATTTCATTTATTAAAATTTTTTCATCTTGAGCTAAAAACATTTCAACTCCAAAAACGCCAATGCCATTAATCGCATCCACGCAAGCTACAGCCAGCTTTTGAGCTTCTGTGCGCAGATTTTCGGCAATGCGCGCGGGAGCAATAACCTTGTGGCATATATGATTCTGCTGCACCGTTTCAACGCACGGATAGACAGCGGTTTCGCCATTGCGGTTGCGCGCAACCATGACAGCCAGTTCGGATTTGAAATTTACAAAAGACTCAGCCATCAATGGGCGAGATACGTTGCTATTGTTGAACTTATTGTAGGCGGCAGCGCAATCTTCAGGCGTATGTATGGTAAAGTTGCCATATCCGTCATAGCCCAGAGTCCGAGTTTTTGCGATAAATGGATAAGAATATCTATTGCCAAATTCATGCAAATCATTTATTGAAAATATTTCTTTAAATACTGGTAAACTATTTATATTATTGGATTTAAGCGTGCTTTTTTGAATGAATTTATCTTGTACCAACCGCATGGTTGCTGCTGTTGGAAAAACCTCTTTGTATGAAGCAATATATTCCAGTATGTCTGGTTCGATAAATTCATTTTCCAAAGTTATAATATCGCTAACATCTATAAATTTATCAAGTTCCGAGCGGTTATTCCATCCGTTGATAAATTCTAATTTAGTCATATCGCCTGCAGGAGTATTTGCCTCCTTATCAATAATGGCAACATTCAATCCTAGTCGGTATGCGGCGGTTGCGAGCATTTTAGCCAACTGGCCGCCTCCAAGTATTCCAAGCGTCATGGATTTATTCTGATTCAAAGATTTCAACATAATTTGATATTTTGTAAAATATGTATTAATAAAAAAATTATTCTGTTATGGCGAATTTGGTCAATTGGTCTTTGGAGCCGCTGGAGTTGTCGATGGTTTTGATAAGATATACGCCTATGTCCAAAATATTGCCGCCGCTATCACGCAAATCCCACTCAACGCCGCCATTGGCATCGTATTCGTCCAGCCGCCTTAAGAGCTTTCCGTCAACAGTCATAATTTCGACAGTTGCTTGCGGGGTTAAATGCCCGATATAAGCAGTATTGGTTTTAGTCAGTTTTACAGGATTGGGGTATAAATACACGCTTTTTACATCTTTTTCAGCGACAGTAAAGCCGAGAGTATTGCCAGAGCCACGAGTCATTGCATTGCCGTAATCCGATATAATATTGGTACTTGCGGTAATGAGATAGTCTTTGCCGCGCCCATCGACCACATCTTGAGATAACAATATTTTTATGCGGTTAGCATCAATCGACCATATTTGTTCAACGCTGCCTACAGGAGAAAATGAATAATTATTAATATTTAATGCCTCATTTCCCTGAGCAGGCTCTGAAAATTCCAATACAATGTTGTTTGGAGGCTCGAATGTTAATTGCGACAAATATAACTCACTGCTTATATTATGGGTTACATTAAAATAAAGCGTATCGGATATGGTATAATTGCCGTAATAATCGCGGAAAGAGGCGATACGCAGCATATATTCGCCTGCCGGTGGATTGCCTTGCAGGTTGAGTATTGCGGTTGTATCTTTCATGGACGAGACCTCTGCAACAGGAATGATAGCATCGCTATCTATATGCAATATCATAAAGTTAGCAGAATTAACCTGATAGGGGAGCAAGCCGTCGAATTTTACCTGAACCAAACCATTTGACATATAGCCTGCACTGACAGGTTTGACAGGGGAGTGGGTATACAGCTCAAGCGGCATTGAATAGTATTCGCTGCCCGCTATTTTTATGTATGCCGTGTAGCCTGTATTCGCTGTAAGGCTGTTAATTTCAATATGGTTGCCTTGCGCCTGATATACAGTGAACTGTGCCAAAGGGTCGGATAGCTTTGCTGTTTCTATTAAAAATAATTCATAATTCATGCCGGCAGCTGCTTCTTTCCAGATGAAATACAGGCTTGTGTTTGACGTTGCCCAGCCGTCGAAGCCCGTAACCTCCGTGCCGACAGTATAGTCAGAATTATATTCAAAAAATTCGGAGGCATTAAAAGTGCAGAAGCCTAATTCAGGTTTGCCATTACCATCTATATCACCGATAACAGCTGAATTGGTGAGGCTTGCGGGGTAATTCCACAATGGCTTCATTGACTTATCCGCTTCGTTCCATTTCAGGACATATATGTTGGGAAAGGCGCCGATAACGACCTCATCGCCCGCTTCATTGTCGAGATTGCCGCCCATGAGGCAGTTGCGGAAAGGCGACAGGCGGACGCCCAATATATCGTCCTCAAACACCTGTTGCAGCTTGTTTTCGCCGTCATACATAAGCACCGAATATGTCCATATTTCGCTCGCCCCGTATGGAGTTTCGAGATTGCCCACCTTGCCATACTGCAGGCATATTATATCATCTTTACCGTCATTATTCAGATTGCAGCTTGCCAGATAGTGCTGTTGACCGCTTGCATGCCTGTGTGTATAATGCCGCCAGTCTTTTAATGTGGCGTTGAAGTTGTCTATCTCAAAAATTAAAAAATATTCATCAAATACGTATGTTTTGCCTATGGGCAACATAGTTTTTTCATAATAGACATAAGCGGCGATGTCAAGTTTGCCATTGCCGTCAAAGTCGCCTGTTGCAATGCTGTTATATATCTTATAGTTGCGGCTTTTCAGCGAATCTGGGAGTATGTCATACATAACACTCCTAACGTCTATCCGCATAACCTGCTGGTATTGCCCGTCTTTAAAGCTGTATGCACAGATAGAACTATTATTGTCGTTGATTATCAACTCATCGACGGCATCGTTATCCATATCAACCATGGCACAGGCAAGATTGAAGCCGTCTTCGGAAGTTGTGAACAGCACATCGCTGAAATTGGAAGCCGCTTGGTTCTTGCGCTCATATACCTTGCTGATGCCGTAATTCATGCCCAGTATATCAGGCACGCCATCGCCGTTTGAGTCTCCCGCTCCGACAGGTATCGCCAGTTGGGACATGCTGTCCGTCATGACAAAGCCATTGGCTTGATATTCATAAATATATGTATTTGCATAAGATAGGGCAGATGTTATATCATTGGCTATAAGCTGCACTCTGTCATTGCCATACAGCCGAACGGGCTTTTGATAAAAGTATGAGGTGGGCAGCTCGAATGCCTTTTTCTTGAAAGTATAGCTGTCGAAATGGTCGCTATTTTTGGTGAAATTCAAATCCATGCGCACAGTATCCGCACCATTCAGCATGGCAAGGGCATAGCCTTCCATATCAATATCTGCCGGAATGTCATAGCATGCAACCACATGGTTGTCGGTGTAATACTCGCTGGATGTAACTGCATTATATTCCGTATCCTTACCTTTTTCCCTGTAATAAAACACAGCATTGCAAGGTGTGTTGGTTTGCATATTGAACATGACCGCACGGCTGTCATAATAGTATGGCGTATAAACGGCTAACCTGTTTATTTTAATGGTATTATCATCGGAACACAGCTTGATGCGGTTGCGTGTTTCGTAGGTATTGCCATTCTTTAGATTTACAAGTAAACTTAATGAATAAATATTCATAAAACTGCCATATTTGCCTATATAGCACTTGCCGAGTGTGTCATCAAGCACGGCATTATGCTGCGCTACCACAAGCGTATCCCAGAGATTATTATCATCGCTGGCGGCGGAGTCCTTCCGTATCCGCAATATATATGAATCGAACAGGGGAGTAGCGGTGGAGCCTGTTACCACGAGCGTATCCTGCTTCGATACGTTAATAGCGGCATCATTGGTCGGAGCGGTTATTTCCAGCTTGGTTTTGCTTATATATTGCAGCGCCTGATAAGCATTCACTATGCCGGCGCCATACTGCTCTGTCCAGCCTTTTGCCACCTGTGTTGCCGTTGTTTGGATTATGCCCTTTATTTCTTGCGGGTTAAGAGTATTATCCTTTTCCAGAAGCATTGCCGCAACAGATGCAACAATAGGCGAGGAGAAGGAAGTCCCATCTTTTACAGTATAGCCATTATCAATAGTAGCAGCACATATACTTGTTCCGGGCGCAGTTATGGCAAGCCTGTCGCCATAATTAAACACCTGCCTGAAACTGCTGTCGCATCCGCCAACGGATATAACCTCAGGATAATCTGAAGGATAGTGGGGGAGAGTAAGACCGTCATTGCCCGAAGAGGCAATCAAAATGCAGCCCATAGCCTCGGCGAATTTAACGGCAGTGTGCATAATAGGGGAGCTTTCGTATTCGCCAAAACTCATGTTAATCACATTGGCGCCGTTCAGCACGGCATATACTATAGCGTTAGCAATATCCTTGCACTCGCCGTTGCCGGCAGCATCGAATGTGCGCATTGCCATAATTTTAGCATCAAATGCTATGCCTGTAAGTCCTATATTATTATTATGCTTGGCTGCAATCACGCTTGCAACGGCAGTGCCATGTCCATGCTCGTCGCTTGGGTTAGGGTCAGGAATACTGACATCACCGTAATGTATCACCCTGTAGTCAATAAAGTCATAGCCAATCACATCATCAATATAGCCGTTGCCGTCATTATCAATGCCGTCCAAATCGCCATACACGCCGTCAATAGCAGTCTTGTGCGACCAGTTGTCGAACCGCCCATTGCCGTTAATATCCTCGCCCGAATTAACCCACAGCTGGTCTTTCAGCTCGTCATGGTCATATTCGATACCGGTATCTATAATGCCGACCACGATGCCCTTGCCAGTGGCTATATTCCACGCACTTTCAGCCTCGATAGCCTTCAATGACCATTGGGCAGCATACATTGGGTCGTTCGTTTTGACCTTGTCCTGATTCAGCTTATATACAACGCTCGGAACAACAGAGGTTATTCCATGTTGCGCCTGAAGCATGTTCATGGTTGTAAGTATTTGATTTGTATCGACTTGAATATGATAATATGTTTTCAGTTCTTCAAGCAGCATTGCCGCTTTGCTGTTTGCCATCAGCCTGTTATTCATCTTTTGGCTTATGCTTGGCAGGTTAATAGCGGCTTGCATACCGTTATTTGCGAGCAGTTTTTGTGTCTTCGAGTTGTTATTTATTTTAACTATGAGGGTCTGTTTTGCCTGCGCAGCGGCATTAAGCGACAGGTACAGCATCGTTATGCAGCAAATAATTTTCAATATTTTCATAATGTAAGCCAATATAATCCATAAAATTATAATAAATTGCCGACTTGGCAAAGAAAAAAATACAATCCGCCAGATATTATAGCAATCGCATCGTATCTTTATCTCTAATTATACATATATCAATAAATTTGCCTTATGGCAATAAAATAGTGTTTTCAAATGGATTAAAAATAATCTTGATAACAGTGGGAGATAAATCAAGAAAATGGGATTATGTACTATGCTGACTATTGTTATGGATACACATTGAATATAAAAATAATGTTGCTATTATAAAAAATGTTTGGTTAGTATTGAATAATTTTATAATTTACATTCAACTTTTGTATTTAATCATTAATTAAGTAGGTTTACTATGAAAAAATTAACACTATTGGCATTATCATTTGGATTAATTGCCATTATGTTTTCAGCATGCAGTACAGATTTTCCATTTCCAAATCCAGGAGGTCCAAATGGAAATGATACGCTTAACCCAAACCCATGGCCATCCGATACGGCAAATCAAGATACTGTTAAGCCAGATCCATGCCCAAGAGATACAATATACCCGCATGACACTGCTATTTCAAATGAATTCTTAAAAATTCATTATCCAAATACTCCTATAACGGGAGCGGCGTATGAATTTCGCCTTGAAGGAGATAGTCCTTGCAATGGTGAATATGTTGCTTACTATGTAGTATATCTTGTCGATTCACTTCAAGGCTGGCAGACAATTATTGAATTTAATCTGGATGGAACATGGACAAAGATAGACAAATATCCATTTGTACAAAATGAACTAAAAGAAGGTTTACCTAATTCAGTAATCAATTTATTATCTGCGAAAATTTTAAATTATATCCATAATAATTATTCAGACTGGATCGTTGTTGGGATGACAAATGGAGAGATAGCCGGGCAGTGGTCGGTTACTTTGCAAAAAATTGGGCAAAATAGCTGGGAGCATAAAACACTAATTTTCAGCAAAGATGGAGCATTTATGGGAACTAAGCAGTAATAAACAAATGAGCTTATTTAAAAACCTAAAATGATTGTGATTTTCCCTCCAAAAAAGTTGAGTACGCTTTGGAGGGATTTTTTGTATAAAATCAGTAATTGCCTGTGAAATAATAACTTATGGAAATGCCATCCAATTGTTTCAGCAACATTTTATAACTTTCATCTGTTCGTTTTTCGTTGCTGGAAAATTAAAATAAATTAATTATTT
>JAVBOP010000105.1:0-7014 GCA_031550405.1 Kapaibacterium sp. (SeqCode) | reverse complement strand
TTGTATCATGTAGTATTCCAGATGGGAAACCAGATAGAAAGGTTGCAGTTTATCAAATCTGCACAATAATATAATATATTACATGGATAGCCTCCATACAGCCATCAATCCCCATTATTAGCAACATAGCGGGGCTCTTTTTACCAACAGCTATCAACTTTCAGTTTAATATGCTACCCAAAAACATTAATCCGTAGGATTAATTAACGTATCTTGCTAGCTGTTGGGTAATAAATATTCGGCGGTCAGGCGGCGGCCATGCACTATATTCGGCGCTATAAACGTGCGGGAAGGCTGCACCAGTTTCTCGAATTCGGCACGAAATTTAGAGATAAATCCCTTGACGGGCCAGGCACAGGCATCACCCAGTGCGCATACCGTGTTGCCTTCGATATTTGCCGCAACATCATACAGCAGGTCTATGTCTTTGCTTGTGGCATCGCCCTTGATTAGGCGCTTCAACACCTTTTCCATCCACCCATTGCCCTCGCGGCAAGGAGTACACTGTCCGCAGGATTCGTGGTGAAAGAAGTGAGAAATACGCAGCAATACCTTCACCAAATCCGTGTCTTCATCCATAACGATAATTCCGCCAGTACCAATGCCCGAGCCTATCTGGCGCAAAGAATCGGCATCCATTTTCAAGCCGTCTATCTCATCGCCACGCAAAGGCACCATAGATACGCCGCCGGGTATAATAGCCTTAATTTTCTTGCCATTAGGCACTCCTCCGCAAATATCATATATAATGTCGGTCAATAGCGTACCCGTTGGCAATTCATACACTCCGGGCTTGTTTATATGCCCGCTGACGCCGAATAGCAACGTGCCTGCTTGAGAAGGCGAGCCTATTTTCGCAAACTCGCCAGCACCTATGCGGAATATTGCAGGAACTGTGGTTATAGTTTCCACGTTGTTGATAGTCGTTGGCATGCCCCAAAGCCCGTGTCCGGCAGGGAATGGCGGCTTGTTGCGCGGATATGCCCTTATGCCCTCAATGGAATTCATGAGCGATGTTTCCTCGCCGCAAATATATGCTCCAGCGCCTTTGTGCACGTATATATCGGTTGTGAAATCAGTTCCGAATTTTTCCTTCATGCCGCTGCCCACATACCCCGTAGCGTATGCCTCCGCCAGTGCCGTTTGCATGCAATTCACCCATTTGTGGTATTCGCCGCGTATGTAGATATACGTAGCTGTGATGCTCATGGCTTTGGCTGTAATCAGTATGCCTTCTATCAACTGGTGGGGATTTTGTTCTAAAATCTGCCGATCTTTAAAAGAGCCCGGCTCGCTTTCATCACCGTTAACGCATAGATAATGCGGAGACTTAGCAACCTTTGGCATAAACGACCATTTGACGCCTGTCGGGAAACCCGCGCCGCCGCGACCCTTCAGTCCGGAAGCCTTAACAGTATTTATGATTTCATCAGGGGTCATATTCAGCGCCCTTTGTGCCTGTGCATATCCTCCATGTTCCATATAAGTATCAATGTTATGCAGATTGGGAATGTCTCGCAGTATCAATTTGGGTGTATTGTTTTCCATATTCATTGCATTTGGGATAATTCAATTTTGCCTGCTAAATTACTAATATTCGAGCTAACAGCCAAAAGAAAAATCTTACGGTTTGTACTGCTGCGCGGATTAGGAAAAATTTAATTCATATCAAATTTCAGAACAATATTTTGTATATTTGTACTGAATGTAATGTGATGTGGATTATATCGCATTTTTTTTAATATTAATCACATATAACCTTATGGAAACAAAAGAATTTAACGATGTCGGATGGTTTGAAATTCCTGTTCTAAACATGGACAGAGCTATCGCGTTTTATGAAGCTGTGCTTGGAATAAAGCTGTCAAAAGCCCCTGTCATGGGTAATATAGAGATGGCGCTTTTCCCTATGAATAACGGCATGGGAGCGAGTGGTGCATTGTGCTGTGCGCCAGAATTTTATAAGCCTTCGACTGATGGCGTCAGAATTTATTTTACCAGCAGAACAGGCGATTTAAGTAACGAATTAGCTCGAGTTGAGGCAAATGGCGGACGAGTCGTTATGCCAAAAACTTTAATCAGCGAAGAAATTGGATATTTCGCCGTGATTATGGATACTGAAGGCAATTGCCTTTCCTTGCACTCCATAAAATAAATTATATTTTAATATACAGCACTTTGCCGCTCTAATACAAGCAGCAAAGTGTTTTTTTTTATAGCGTTTGCTACTGTTTAATACCATTTTTATGTCCAAAGTATGGCAATGGGGCTTGTCTCCTTACATTAGTATAACTTTGTTATAAAAAAGGGTATAAAAACAAAAGCATGTTGTTTTTTCGGCTGGTGTAAAATATTTTTTAATTAGTTTTTGAAATATTATGCCGCAAATAACGTCTTGTATTGCTTGTATTTTTTGATTTTGAATAATTATGATTTTTAAAAATATTTGGATAGTGTGATATGGAAAGTATTCCTGTATATGCAACAGTTCCCTTTGTTTTAATGTTGGCATCCATTGCTGTTTTGCCAATGTTTGCAGCTAATTTTTGGGACAAAAATAAAAATAAATTAATAATTTCGCTGATTTTGGGCTTGCCAACAGCTATTTGGCTGATAGCGAATAATCACATCGGATTGTTGGAACATTCCATGTTGTTTGATTATCTGCCATTTGTGATTTTGTTAGGCGGACTGTTTGTAACAACTGGCGGCATTTTTATAGATGCTGATTTCGAGGCTACTCCCAGAAACAATACAATAATTCTTGCGATTGGCGGAATACTTGCGCCTTTTATCGGTACGACTGGAGCGGCTATGTTGCTTATCAGACTTATTTTGCATACAAATAAAGCAAGGCAGTATAAAGCTCATATTATGCTGTTTTTTATTGCAATTGTGGCAAATTGTGGTGGTTTGCTTACTCCGCTTGGCGATCCTCCGCTGTTTATGATGTACCTTCGAGGCGTGGATTTCTTTTGGTTTTTCTCATTGTTCAAGTCGTGGATTTTTGTCAACGGAATGCTTCTAATCATATTTTATATATGGGATAGCCGTTGCTGGAAAAAAGAAACGGAAGAAACTAAAAGCAGAGACAGGGAGGAATACGTACCGATGGTGATTCATGGCAAAATAAATTTTGTGTGGCTATTGATGATTGTTTGCGCTGTTGCCTTTGTCAATCCAAATTACTTGCCTTTCATGCAGGAAAATCCTGCGTTTGGATTCATACGCGATGCCATTATTGTTAGTGCGGCAGTATTGTCGTTATTGACTACTAAAAAAAAATTCAGAGAAGAAAATTCATTTAACTGGCATCCTATTCAAGAAGTTGCATATTTATTTTTTGGAATTTTTTTGACAATGATACCTGTGCTGGAATTTTTGCAGAATAATGCAAGCCAAATTCCGCTTACATCAACAACTTCATATTATTACATCACGGGTGCATTAAGTTCTTTTCTGGATAATACTCCAACAGCATTGACTTTTTATTCATTAGCCAAAGGATATTTTGCAATAAATCCTGCGCTGATAACTCCAACCACAGAAATAGTTGCAGGAATACCGGCATTATTTATGGAGGCGATATGTTTGGGAGCCGTATTTTTTGGCGCAATGACATACATCGGCAATGGTCCCAATTTTATGGTCAAATCCATTGCGGAACAAAATGGCATTAATATGCCGCAATTTTTTAAATATATTATTAAATTTTCTTTAATAATACTTTTGCCAGTATTGATATTAAATCATTTGTTGTTTATATAGAATATTATTATTAATTTGGAACATTATTTGTCAAATTATTTTGTTAAATATATTTTAAAAGGTGTAAGAATGAATAAATTTATTTTCATTTTGTTGATCATATTATCTCCTTTTGTAGTTCTAAATGCTTCAGAAACGCAAACAGGTGTATTGTATGAATATGTAGTAGATCCGTCAGATGCAGGTGCATCGGCTGAACGTAATTCCATCTTTCAATGGATGGTGAATAATTTTGATGCGCACAATATCCCATTAGTCAGCGCTGTTAAATTAACAAGCAACAATAAAATATTGGGAATTGACAGCGTTTACAAAGAAAATCCTACAGATGTAAAGCGCAGGTATTTGTATTGGATACCGGCTTTTACAAATGAAGTTCCAAGCACATTTACAATAACCTATCCATGGTTTTCAACAAACGGCTTGGTGTCGGGAGCTCCAAGCGGCAAAGCATCATGGCTTGCCGAAGTAAAACAGGGTTGTGATGAAGCTAGGGCAAATCCAGATTATGCTTCTCCAATTCCTTTGACTGTTACATCAAAAATTGAAAAAGGTAACTATAATATCGAAGTTTCAGGAGCACCAACATTAGGAGGAACTGCAAGGTTATATACAGTATTAGTGGAAGGCTATCACAAATACGGTGCTAATAACGAGTCTTATTTTATTCCAAGAAGTTACTGCGAGCAACCTGATGGTCTGGTAGTTACGCTGCAAGCAGGTAAACCTTTCAAGCATGAGGTTTCTGTTCCTGTAAACAAAAAATGGAATACCAAGCATTTGTATGCAGTATCATGGCTGCAAGACGGTTCTGGCAAAACATTCGATGTTGCAGTCGATAGAGTTGTTAATTTGAAAAACGTATCTACCTTGAAGCCTGTTAAACTTGATGTTACTATGAATACCAACGATGAATTTAAATCTGTTGAACCAGCTGCTACTCAACTGTTGACTTTCACAATTACAAACCCAACTTCAAAAGAAGTTAAGGCTGAGGTGTATCTCAATAAGCAAACATCTGATATTCCAGAAGACTGGACGGTAACTTTAAATAAATCTACAGTTACCATAGCACCATCAGGTACATCAACAGTAACGGCAACAGTCAATACGGTCAATATGCCTAAAATTGGCGGCATAGATTTATGCGTTCTTCCTGTTGATGTAGCAGCAGATGAAAATCCTGTTATAAGCAGCAAAACAGCTGTTGTTTGTGAAAAAAATATTAAAATACTGATATTCTCCAGTAAGTCGAATTCTATAGAACGCTATATGTTTACAAGTGGAGCTAATTATTCAGCTCATGCAGAAACTGTTGGGCTCATTGACCCTCTGTATCACAGCATCATTCCAGTTGCTAAATTTACAGGCTATATGTATAACTGTTTGACACAATATACAAATGAAACTACACTATCAATTGCTGAAGTTGCAAATTTTATAAATCCTGGAACATACGACCTGAGCTGGACGCAGGAAGATAATAATTTAATGTCAAAATACCTGTCTCCATCAGAATTGGATTTCATATCATCTGCTATTACTAGTAACAAGCACTTGGCTTTATTTATAGATAAAACGGCATGGTATTCGACCTCAAGCTTAGCCTCAGCAGACGAAAAGGGCAAATATACTGCCTTATTTGCAGCCTATGGAGCAAACTTATTATCGGATACTGTAAATTATGATAATGACACGAAAACAACTACTTTATTTGAAGTAGAAACTGTAGTTACAGACTCGTTGGGCAGAGATGCCGAAGGTAATGCCTTGAAATTTGTTATGAACGGCTATTCCAACTCTTTAAATAACAATATATATAGAAATACATGGAGTATTCTAAATTCTTCAAAAACAAAGCTGATAGGATATTACGAACCGAATGCATCCAATAGCGCAATGCTTAAAACAGTTAATGGAACACAGAAATTATTTCTTGCCGGTGCTGGATTGGGCGCTTTGACTCCAGCTTCAATGCCCTCATCCAACGCATTAGTAGATAACATACTTACTTGGTGGTTAGGATATAAACCAAAATTAAATCCTATTCTTGACTTAGATTCAATTAGAATGGATTTTGATACCGTAGAAATGCCAAATACAAAACGTTATGTAATGCATGTTAAGAATGCGGGTGAAGCTGATCAGGGCTCTTTAAAATTTTATGACATCAAATGGCAGTATAACGATGATGCTGTTATGGAGCTGATACATGTACCGAGTGAAATTCCGCCAGGAGGCATGGACTCCATAGTTGTTGATTTTACTCCTAAACAAGCTAAAACATATGAGGAAACATTGGAAATATATTCTAATGACAGCAAATCGCCAGCTAATTTATATTGCTCTGGAGTAGGAAAAGGAACACCTGCGGAAAAGACGCCGGAAATTGAAATAAATCCAGAATCCATTACTTTTGCAACAAAAGATGACGGTGGTATGGCTGACATCAAACTCATAAATATTTATAATGGCGGAAACGCTGATTTGACAATTAATCATATAGAGCTGATAGAAGGCTCTAATGACATTTTTGAAATAAAGAAGGCTGATTTTACGACTGTTACACCTAAAGGTGAAGGCAAAGATATTGAAGTATGGTTCTATCCTAAGAATGAAACTACAAAAGACAGCACATACACTGCAAGGGTGGAAATTGCTACAAATGATCCATTAAACCCTGTTGTATACTGTAATTTAGCTGGAACGGTCAAAGCTGGCGGAGGCATTGTGTCCGTCGAATATGCTGATTTTAAAGTGGAGCCAAACCCAGTTAACAGCGAAGCGAGCGTAACATTTACAATACCTCAAAAAAGCGCTTCCAATAAGGTATTGATAAATATAATAGATTTGTCAGGAAAAACAATTTCAACTTTAATGGACACTTATCTTGACGGTGGAGAACACAAACGCAACTTCAATGTCTCAAATATATCAACTGGCAATTACTATATAACTCTTGATATAAACGACAATCGTATGGTTGTACCATTAAATATCATTAAATAATATTTAATTGATACGGCAACTTCAAAGGGACTGCTTTCGCAGTCTCTTTTTTTATATACATTTTTCTTGAATAATTTATCCATATTAAATAATTAATCTTACCCCACCTTTCACTCGTAAATTACAGCCCTCAAGCATTGGCCTGTTCAGCGTGGTCAATCCGGTGGCGGCTGTGACCTACAAATTTTTATTTTCTTGAATGGCGCCGGTTTTAGATTTTAAGATGGTGTATATCTG
>JAVBOP010000044.1:0-5431 GCA_031550405.1 Kapaibacterium sp. (SeqCode) | reverse complement strand
GCTTCATACGGCTCGCTGCTTTTCATTCCCGACTCAAAATGGTATGGCGAAACCCACAACATCATGAAGGACAAAATCATCAACGCCTTGGAAAGCTTCGGTTTTTGAGAAAACCAAGGCAATAAATAAAAATAAGGGAGTGTATATATAGAAATGAGTATGTTGTAGCGGAAATATTGGAAAGAGCAAATGGAATTTGTAAAAATTGCAAACAACCCGCCCTATCGATAGGAGAGAGTAATAATTCTCCATATCTGGAAGTTCATAAATAAAATATTAATAAGAAGGTCTACTATATTTCTATTGGTAGTTTTATGAATAAAAATTAATAAAAAATATAGATAATAATATATAAATAGGAGAAAAATATGATTCATGCTATTATTGATGACATACCTGTTAGCGTAGCATCGGGTACGACGATACTGCAAGCGGCACGGAGCATTAATGCCCAGATACCAACACTTTGCTACCATCCCTTCCTCTCAACCGAAGGGTCATGCAGAATATGTGTTGTGGAGGTGGTGGGCAATCGCAATTATCCTCCGGCATGTGCAACTCAAATCACCGAAGGCATGGTGATAAAAACGCAATCGTCTGAAATACGCAAGGTAAGGCATGATATTGTTGAACTTATGCTTGACAACCACCCCAAAAACTGCCTGACATGTGTTCGGGGCGGCAATTGTGAATTGCAGGAACTGGCGCACACATTGGGAGTTAGAGACAGGATGTATGAAGGCAAGCGTATTATGCACAAGATTGAGGATTCGGGTGTATCGGTTATACGCGATCCTGAAAAATGCGTTAAATGCCGCAGATGTATACGTGTATGTTCCGAGATACAAGGGGTTTACAACTTACAGCAAATGTATCGCGGAGTGGATTGCATCGTTGCACCGGCTTTCGAGGACAAGATGGACGAGTCGGTATGTATCGAATGCGGGCAATGTGTAAATGCCTGTCCTACTGCCGCATTACAGGAAAAAAATGATACCGGCGCCGTGTGGGAAGTATTGGCAGACCCTGATAAATACGTTATAGTGCAAACGGCGCCTGCCATTCGCGCTGCCATTGGCGAAAGCTGGAATATACCGCCGACTGACCCGACCACAACTGGCAAGCTGGTTACGGCATTAAGGCGGTTGGGCTTTGACAGGGTGTTCGATACCAATTTCACGGCTGATTTGACTATTCTGGAAGAATCCAATGAGTTTATCGAGAGGATAACCAAAAATGAGCGGCTGCCGCTTATTACTTCATGCTCGCCGGGCTGGATTAATTTCCTTGAGCATTTTTATCCCGAATTTATACCCAATACATCCAGTTGCAAGTCGCCTATGCAGATGCTGTCATCTATCACCAAGTCCTTCTATGCACAAAAGCTTGGCATTGACCCTAAAAAAATAGTGGTAGTTGCAATTATGCCCTGCACTGCAAAGAAATTCGAGGCAAAAAGACCCGAACACTATACCCAATGGGGCGATCCATATACCGATATTTCGCTCACAACCCGTGAACTTGCCTGGATGATAAAGACCTACGGCATCGATTTTACCACATTGGAGGAAGGCGAATTTGACGACCCGTTTGGAGAATCAACAGGCGGCGCTGCAATATTTGGCACAACAGGCGGTGTCATGGAGGCAGCATTGCGCACGGCTCTTGAAAAAATAACAGGGCAATCGCTTGATAATGTGGAATATGAAGAGGTTAGGGCGGTTGAAGGCTTGCGCGAATCGACGCTCAAAGTGAACGGCATTGATGTCAATATAGCTGTTGTCAATGGGCTGAACAACGCCAAAAAAATACTTGAAAAAGTGAAGCAGGGTGAAAAGCAATACCATATAATAGAGATTATGGCGTGCCCGGGCGGCTGTATCGCAGGTGGTGGTCAGCCTTATGCAATGCACGGCTCATTTGCCATGGATCCGAAGATTATCGAAAACCGCAGGCTTGCACTATATAATATTGATAAAAATAAGAAGATACGCAAGTCGCACGAAAATCCTGCCATCAAACGCATATATGATGAGTTTTTAATAGAACCGGGCAGCCATATTGCCCATAAGTTATTACATACCAAATATTTACCACAAGAACCAAGGGGGATAAAATAATGTGTACAACTGTTGAATATACCTTAGACCAGAGCATTATGGACTATATTGCCGAATGCAATGCCAAAGAGCAGCCCAAGAGCTATCTCGTGGCAGTGTTGCACAAGGTGCAGCAAAAATACAGCTATCTTTCGCGCCAACATCTGACGGAGGTCGCATATCTTATGCAAATACCGACATCGAATGTGTTTGGGGTTGCTACTTTTTATAACTACTTTAAATTGCAGCCGCAAGGCGAATTTACGATTTCAGTATGCCTTGGTACAGCCTGCTTTGTCAAGGGTGCTGACCAGATACTCGAGGAGTTCAAACACATTTTGGATATTGATATTGGCGAGACCACGCATGATGGCTTATTCACGATAGAGGCAACGCGCTGCCTTGGCGTGTGCGCCTTAGCACCTGTTGTAAAAATCAACGATGAAATTTTCAGCAAGGTCGACATTGGCGAGGTTGCCGGCATTATAGAGCAAACAAAGACCAGCAAAATATATTAAGCAACACTTCAGGGCTTTATGAATTTTTTTTCATAAAGCTCTGAGTATAAAAAGAAAGGCCTAAGGAATAGAATATAAAAAAATGGAAGACGGATTGCGCCTCATCGTCAGCTTCTATGCTTTTTCCGGGAGGCTGAAAGAGAACGTTGAACCTCTGCTAAGTACGCTGGAAATCCAGAACTTGCCGTTGTGAGCTTCTACGTATTTTTTGACAGTCAAAAGCCCTATTTTTCCATTCAGAGAACTGTCAATTTCGCCTTTGTTAATTGATGCTATCAGTTCTGATTCGTCAATGCCCACCCCTGTGTCTCTAATTTCAAAATTTAAATTGTGATTAGCCAGCCATGCAGCAATGCTTATTTTTCCTCCGTCAGGCGTATATTTTACGGCATTATTGATTAAATTGTGCAGAGCTATCGTTACTTTTTGTGCATCAAATACAAAATCAGAAACTTCGGGTGAAATATTAATGGAAATCGTTATTTTTTTTCTCTTGGCATCGGAAATATTCATGGCAACAGCTTCATCGATAACAGATTTGATAGAAGTGGTATCGAAATTAAGCTTGATATCAGTAGTTTCAAATTCGATAAGCCGTTGAATATCCTCAGACATATAAATAATTTTTTTTGTACTTTCGACAATATTTTCCACAACATCTTTCAACTCGAATGCGGAAAAATCGTAAGAACGAAGCAAGTCAACAAGACTTTTTATAGCGGTAGTCGGGTCATTTATTCCCCGCAAAATTTCAGAAAACACTGTATTTTTTTGAATTTGCAATCCATCTAATTCCTTATGTTTCATGCTAATAGAACCTATATCAGCACTAATTTGCGAATTAAATTGCGAAATATTTTCAACCTTGCTCGAAATATTTTCGATTTTATTTTTCAGCTGCAGTATTTCAGCCTCATTATTCGCATTATTTGCCTGTTCTTCCGCATTTTTTATCAAAATTTCCTGTTCGCTTGTAAGCGATTTCAAGTTGGTGTTCTCATTCTTTATTCTTTTAAATTTCAACAGGTTAACAATAATGTACATTATCAAAACCAATATAATAATACCCGCTGCAATTAATGAATAAAAATTCATAGTTTTAAACTTGTTCACACCTTTAAATTCATTGATAACCGCCGAAGCCGTGCTATCAGCAATTGCCTTCTCCTTCTGCAAAATTTTATTTGCCTTGAGCAAATCCGCTTCACGATAATTTACACGAAATTTAATTGTTTCAACCGCCGTATTCCAGCTACCCTTTACATTAAAGGCACTTACAGAGAATTTATAAATCCCTTCAGCCATATTTGCATAAGTGCAGTTTAGCATTCCTGTTGTTCTTATTGAAGAATCAGAGGCGTTTTGTAGTACAATTTTGTACATATATGCATCATCTATTTTCTTGTTGCCATCGTCGAGCTTGTATTCAAAAGCCAAAGTATCCTTGCTCCCAAGCACAATATCCGCTTGTTCGGCATTCTCCAAAAGAACATTATTTACTGAAATAGTAGTGATAATCACGCTTTGAGCAATAGCTGGCATACACAACAGCGCGCTAAATGCAGTTACTAATAAATATTTATATATTTTTTTCAACATTGTTTAAATTGTTTGTTAAAAAAACAAAGATAAATAAAAAAAATTACAAATCATGTAATATTATACGATTTAGATTTATGAAAAAATATTCATAAAGCTACAATGCTTCATTGTGGTGCCTTCGCAGCGGAACTGATTCAACAGTTACGCTTGATGGGTCTAAATCTAATATTTGCGAATCGGAAGTTGTGAATTTTTTGACAATACTGTATAGTGATAATATTATATTTTTATAGAAGGACATTTTAATACTGTGCATTATACGCTCTACAACCATAAAACGATAATCGCCTTTTATTCCGCTTTCACGCAAAGACGGATAGCGGCTTAATAAATCAACCTTGCCTTCTGATTCCATCTTTTTTGCGATTTCGCCTATATAACTGCCCATGTGAAATCCCAGCTTGAAGCCTGCATGAATATCAATTCTAAAAATTTTTTGCTCTGATAACGGTGTTATATGGTAAATGAATTCGTATGGCTCATCGCTGCGCTGCAAATACACAAACCAGTATGTATCTGCACGTTTGGGTTGCTTACTGAATAGAGAATATACTATTTTGCTCTCTATTTCGCCTTTATATTTTGCACGTGTAACGTACACTAAGTGCGTTGCAAATTTGGGAATAGATGTATCGGTACTGACTTTTTCCAGTACAGGAATAATCGGTGCAATTCGTTCATAAGTTATGCACCGCCACTTAATACGCCGTCCATTATACCATACATACATTATAAAGAATAAGATACCGGCAATTAGCATGGTCATAAAACCACCATGCATGAATTTGATGCTGTTCGCCACCAAAAAGCCTGTTTCGACTGTTAAAAAGCATAGAGTAATCGGTATGGATTGCTATAGAGAACGCTTTTTAACTCTAAAATATAATAACAATAATATGGTTGTCATGAGCATGGTAATGCTTATGGATAAGCCGTATGCTGCCTCCATGTTCGATGAAGATTTGAATATACATACTACAATAATACATAGTACCATTAACGCATAATTTATTTGTGGTATGTACATTTGCCCTTTTTTTTCAGTAGGATATTTGATTTTGATGTTAGGCCATAAATCCAGGCATTGTTCCTTTATTGTTGCTCATGTAAAATATTTTATGTATATTTGTAATTACTATTATAAGTGTTTTATTTAAAAGGTAGATACGAATTATGTGTGAACAAATTGAATGTAAATATGCCTTAGTCATG
>JAVBOP010000164.1:0-3352 GCA_031550405.1 Kapaibacterium sp. (SeqCode) | reverse complement strand
AAAAATTAATAAATCATCTACTATTATATCATATCCATTGCATATAAAGTAGATGATTTTTTGTATATTTGCTGTGTTTTTCGATACATAAAAGTATAAGATAGAATTATTAACAAAAATTAATAAATTATAACTATGAGCTTTGATAACTTATTAACTATGTCGGTAGTTATTACAATACTACCTCTTATCAGCTTTCTGATAATCATTTTTAATCAAAAACGACTCGGTCGGGCAGCCGGTTGGATTGGTCTAAGCATTCTCAGCGTGGACTTTATTCTGGCTGCTATTGTCGCATATAACAGGCTGTTTGTCTATGGCAGCGAGGCGATGATACAGTGGAAGTTCGACTGGTTTTCGCTCGGCAAACACGCCATTACAATCGGCGTCGGCATTGATAATCTCAGTGCTATAATGCTGATTGTCGTTACTTTGATTAGTACGCTCGTGCATCTTTTTTCCACCGAATATATGCGGGAAGACAAGCGTTATCCGCGATTTTACGCATATCTTGGCTTGTTCACGTTTTCTATGCTCGGCATCGTAATTGCCAATAATTTCTTGAACATGTATATATTCTGGGAGCTTGTGGGTATATCTTCATATCTGCTTATTGGTTTCTGGTATGAAAAAGATTCTGCTGCCAATGCAAATAAGAAGGCGTTTATTACAAACCGCATCGGCGATTTGGGCTTTCTTGCGGGCATATTGATATGCTATTTTGCGTTTAATACGTTCATGTTTGATGAAATAAATTCATTAATAGCTGCAGGAAATCTGCCTTTTGACAGCGGCACTATTTTATCGGTTGCGGGCATTTGTTTGTTTATGGGTGCTATTGGTAAATCTGCTCAATTTCCGCTTCATGTGTGGCTTCCCGATGCAATGGAAGGTCCAACTCCTGTAAGTGCGTTAATTCATGCGGCTACAATGGTTGCGGCAGGCGTTTATTTAACTGCTCGTATTTTCCCGATGCTTACAGCTGATGCGTTGGTTTTTGTGGCATATATTGGTGCTATCACGGCTTTTCTTGGTGCAACGATTGCAATTACGCAAAACGACTTCAAGAAGGTTTTGGCATATTCGACTATCAGCCAGCTTGGATATATGATTATGGGTATTGGCGTTGGTGCATGGTCGCTCGGCTTTTTCCATCTTGTAACTCATGCGTGGTTTAAGGCGTGCTTGTTCCTTTCTTCTGGCTCTGTTATCCATGCGATGCATCATTCTATGCACCATGCAGGCGATCATCATACCGACCCGCAGGATATTCGCAACATGGGCGGTTTACGTAAAACCATGCCGAAAACATATTACAGCTTTTTGTTCGCAACGATTGCTATATGCGGCGTTCCGCTGACATCGGGCTTTTTAAGCAAGGACGGTATTTTGGCTGGGACTATGGCATTCGGCAGCTTAGGCGGGCATTGGTTCATACCGTTTGCAGGTTTTGGAGCGGCATTGATGACGGCATTTTATATGTTCCGCTTGTGCATCGTTTCCTTCCATGGCAAGCCAAAGACGGAAATTGCTGCACATACGCATGAAAATAAAGGTGTTATCGTATTCCCGTTAGTATTGCTGGCAGCACTTTCATTATGGTTTGTATATTCGGCAAATCCGCTTGATGCAACTAATGGCTGGTTTTTGAGTAAAGTTCAAACGCCGCAAAATATTGTGCCAGCTGAATATCAATTTGATTTTATAACATCAAATCATGCTCCGGCTCCCGAAGATGGACATGCCGTTTTGAATACATTTGAAGAGGAATTGCACCATAAACATACGCCTGCGATGATACTCTCGTTGCTTGTTGCTGGCTGCGGCATATTGCTTTCGTTCGTGGTATATCAATGGAAGAAAATCGATGCGGACAAAGTGGCGGCAGCTATCAATCCGCTGTATAAATTATCGCTCAATAAGTGGTATATCGACGAGATTTATGAAAAAACATTCATCGGTTTGACGGTATTATTGGGTCGCATATTATCATGGTTTGACAATAATATAGTTGATGGCATTGTGAATGGTTCGGCAAAAGTCATGAATGCGGGTGCATTTATAGTCGGCAAATTCGACAACATCGTTGTTGATGGTTTAGTGAATTTATCCGCATGGATTGTTGGTGTTGCAGGTGGTTTGGGACGCAAAATCCAAACAGGCAGCGTCCAAACCTACATCGCATTATCATTAATTGCCATAATGGTTATTATATACTTTGCGGTATAGGCAGCTTGAAGCTGCACCCAATTCAGCTTGCCCTTTTTGGTCAAGCTGTGAAGTGAGCAACATATATCTCTTAATGTAAAAACAAAACCATCTCATTAGTTCAGGCTGATGAGATGGTTTTTTATATAAGGAGGATTATGAATTTATTTTAATGAAATATACTATGGAAAAACCTTGTAAATATCTTTTCTATTGCGAAATACCACAAAATAAATAGTGTCATTTTCTATTTTGATACCAATACGATAAGAATAATCTATTTTTATTCTGTAGTAGTTCTTATATCCTTTCATCTTTTTAAGTGCTTTAATTTCATGTATATTAGCAGCTTGTTTAACATCTGAAATACAATGCTTCACCTTCTCTAATATATTAGAGTTATTTTCTTTTTCAATATCTCTAAGAAGGCTTTTATCAAATAGTACTCTCATCTATTTAGCACTTGCATTATTTCTTCTTCAGATACATATTCATTGGTTTCGATTTCCTGCATAATTTTTCCTAACAAAAAATCTTCCATATCTTCATCGGATAATATTTTAATGGATTCGCTTATGTTTTGCAGGCTTTTTATGATATTCATCATTTCTTTACCTGCTTGAGTTTTTTCATCTATTACGATAGTTGCCATAATTACCTCTTCTTACAAAAATACAAAAATACAAGCCAATAATAACAAAAACCATCTCATTAGCGAAAGTTAGTGAGATGGTTTTTTTGTGTTGTGGGGGAATCATGAATATTTTTTAATAAAATATACTATGGAAAAACCTTGTAAATATCTTTTCTATTGCGAAATACCACAAAATAAATAGTGTCATTTTCTATTTTGATACCAATACGATAAGAATAATCTATTTTTATTCTGTAGTAGTTCTTATATCCATTCATCTTTTTAAATGCTTTAATTTCATGTATATTAGCAGCTTGTTTAACATCTGAAATACAATGCTTCACTTTCTCTAATATATTAGAATTATTTTCTTTTTCAATATTTCTAATAAAATTTTTATCAAATAATACACTCATCTATTTAGCACTTGCATTATTTCTTCTTCAGATACATATTCATTGGTTTCGATTTCCTGCATAATTTTTCCTAACAAAAAATCTTCCATATCTT
>JAVBOP010000003.1:0-19006 GCA_031550405.1 Kapaibacterium sp. (SeqCode) | reverse complement strand
TATTTACATTCATTTTCTTCACACATATTTCGTATCTATATTTTAAATAAAACACTTATAATAGTAATTACAAATATACATAAAATATTTTACATGAGCAACAATAAAGGAACAATGCCTTCAGGGAAGGGGAATTTTTTCTTCCGTATGTAATTATTTTTTCGTCCGTATCTAAAAATATTTTCTCCCTGATGAAAATTTTGCTGCGTCCGTATGTAATTATATTTTCTTCCTGATGTAAAAACTACCCCGTCAGCTTTCAGCTGCCACCCCTTCAGAGAAGGGGAATTTTTTCATCCGTATGAAATATTTATTCCCCTCTTATAGAGGGGTGCCTCGAAGAGGCGGGGTGTTCTTTTTCATCCGTATGAAATTTTATTTTCTCCCTGATGAAAATTTTGCTGCGTCAGCATCTAAAAATATTTTCTTCCTGACGTGCCATTTGTTATAAACGGAAAGTCATATCTAACATAGCCATTCTCATCAAATTCCAACTCGGATTGCGGGATTTCTATCAGCTTTCTGTTCAAAAAATGATGAATGTACTCTATTTCTTCGCCGCTTGCCTTCATAAGTTCAAGGTCTGAAATTTTTCCGCCACAATCATACAGCAAATCCCAGAACACCATCTCTAATTCGTCGGAGCGGTATTTTTTAGATTTTTTACTCAATAGAAACCACAAGGAAGCAGCTATCGGCACCGTTGGGATAGAGAAAAGGAACATCGAACCAGTCATGAAAGACATAAATACACATATCGCACTAAAGAATGATGCGACCGAAGCCAGCAAGGCAAGCGATATTTTTTTCGCTTTGTTGGAGTTGCGCATTTTTTTTCTCCGCTTAATCTTTTGCTGCTCTGCCATGTAAGCCATAACGGAGCTTTTCTGGGTTTCGATAAACGGGTATACGCTTTCTTTTAGAACAGCTTTCAATATTTCTTTCATTCCCATGCCGCTTCTTGCTCCTACTGGAATTCTTCCTGCGAGAATAGCGACAGCATTTCAAGCGCCGCCATTGCAGCATCAAAGCCTTTGTTTCCAGCCTTCGTGCCTGCCCGCTCGATAGCTTGCTCTATGCTGTCGGTTGTCAGCACCCCGTATATGCACGGAATATTTGTCTTGAGCGACACTGTCGCCAGTCCTTTTGTTACCTCCGCCGCAATATAGTCAAAATGTGGAGTGGCTCCACGTATCACCGCTCCGAGCGCAATAATAGCATCATACTTGCCGGTAGCCGCAAGTTTTTGTACCGCCAGCGGCAATTCAAAGGCGCCCGGACAGTATGCCACGAGAACGTCATCCATTTTGACCTCATGCCGCCGGAGCGCGTCCAACGCCCCGTCCAGCAGTTTTTCCACAATGAATTGATTCCATCTTGATATGACTATGGCTATTTTTTTGCCGTCTGCACTAAAATTTCCTTCAACTATCTTCATCATAGATTCAAAAATAACAAATTTTTTGCTATTACAGTATAAATTTTCTTGAACGAGGCGGCTGGAGTTTTATGAATAATTATTCATAATTTTATCATGCAAATGGTGTTGCAATAGGGGATGATGCTTTTTTTCTTTGAAAATGGATTGGGTCGCCCCATGTTTCGAAAGCGATGCTTCTGCCGATGTTGGAAAAATCACGTTGCATTTTTTCAAAAACAGCATCGTCCTGCTCATCAATAACAGGCTTTTTATTATATAACAAATAATTTTTTTTATATTTATTCGGAGTGGCTTGAGGCATCACAACATTGGCTCCAAATTGCAAACCCATTATCCGACCGTCAGAATGCAGCGTTTCCAGCGCCGTTGTCGAGGCAATATTAACATCCTTAAGAACAAGTCGTGCCACGGCAATCATTTTCAAGCCCAGTAAAAGCTGATTTTTCGCATCAAAATTATTTGAAATAACGCCAAGCGGAGTGTCGAAATGAGGAATAAAAGGTCCCATGCCAAGCATATCAATGTCCATATTTTTAAAAAACAGAATGTCATTCGCCAAATCCTCAATGGTTTGGCTGGGCAATCCGATCATTACGCCGGAGCCAATCTGAAATCCAATATCCTGCAAATATTTAAGGCACTTAATTCTATCCTCAAATGCCTGTTGAGATGAATGCAGGCTTTTGTACAAATGCGAGTTCGAGGTTTCTATTCGCAACAAATAACGGTGCGCTCCTGCTTCATAAAATTTTTGATATGTTTCAAATGATTGTTCGCCAACAGCAAGAGTTATGCCTAATCCATCAGGCATTGCATCATTTCTGGATATTTTTTTAATTGTTTTGACAATATCGACCACATATTCAACAAAATCTGTGTCCCGCCTTTCGCCAGATTGAAGCACAACGGAGGCAAATTTTTTTTCAATAATCCACTCGACGCAGGATAAAATTTCATCTTTAGTCAGCAAAAAGCGCTCATTTTTTTGATTGCTTTTTCTGATTCCGCAGTAAATGCAATCGCAAGTGCAATAATTGGAAAATTCAATTAACCCTCTAATATATATATAGTTACCTATATTATTATACAAGGTCTGCAATGCGGCAGCCTGCAACTTGTCGATGTCTTCTTGCTCGGTCAAATTAAGAATAAAGCAAATTTCTTCACGGCTAAGATTTTCTTTTTTCAGTATTTCAGATAAGTCCATGCTTCACCACTTTTTCTACAAATATAAGTATTGAGATGAAAATTATATCTCTCCACCAAGCAATTGCATAAATATATTTTATATTTATCCGTATTATCCCTCTTTTCCTGAACAAATTGTCCATATTAAATAGCGATATTACATGGTTTTATGGACTTCAAAATATGTTGCAGAGAATGTTATCTAAAGATATATATATTACATACTTATATGATGTTTTATCTTGATGGTGATAAACGCGAAAAATCTACCCCCGAAATGCGATATTTGGCGGTTCTTCTTTATGATCGTGGCAAGGCAAGTTATGGCTTGCTTTGCCAATGTTAATCGTTTTGCCGTTTTGCAGCGGACATAAAAAGCTGTAAGTACTTTGCCAAAAATAAGTTACGATGATAATGATAGATTTGTTCAGTTCGATGAGATGTGGCATTTTTAAATAAAAAAATAGAAAAATATAAAGACAAAATTCTCGTAAAAGTATCTGCAACACTGATTATGCCATTTATATTTACATTATAGATAAGTTATCCGAGAGAAGGGAATTAATTATTGATTATTTAAATTATATTAACAGAGCATAGTAAAAAATTATCTGATATTCGGGGCTGGAATTACTGTGAAGGCTATCGTATAAAAAAAATTAAAAAATATTTGGAAAAGTAAATTGCATATAACCATTTATATCTGATAATTTCAATAATTTAATAGAGTTATAAGTTTATTATAAATTGGATTTTGTGAGAGCAAATTTAAATTGCCCAGCATGATGAATTTTTGCTTTGCACGCGTGATTGCAACATTCAATTTCCTATCAACTGCAATATTGTCTATAATTTTAATTTCGGAAAGCAGTTTTAAAAGAAAATGATTATTTGTAGCTGTAGAAAAAATAATAATATTTCGCTCCGAACCTTGAAAACGCTCAACAGTATCAACCGTGATTAGCTGTTTTTGCACAGGCGATAATCGTCTCCAAATTTCGTTGCATTGCATTCGCCAAGGTGAGATTATTCCAAGCGTTTTTTCGTTAAAATTGTTTCCATAATTATCTTCAATATAACGAATTAACTCCATTATAATATCTATTTCATTAAAATTAACTTTATTATGTGCCTCAATTTGTGAATTAATAAAAATACAATTATTTCGACTGATTAGCGTTTGTAAAGCGAAAGTATTGTTGTCAGAATTATGAATATTTTTTAATAAATCTTCAGAGATTTGGCCTTCTAAATTAATTTTCAATTTATCTTCATAAAACATTTTATTCGCAAGCCGCATAATTGAAGGCGACATTCGGCTTTGCTCTTCAAGCATCGCAAAGGCTTGCCAATTATTTTTTTTGCAAACACGCAAAAGTCTTTCAAAAAGCGAATCTTTTAGATTTTTTAATTCAATTTTATTTAAAATTTCATTTTCAACGTTCAATTCAATTGGCGCTAAAGAGGTTACAGCAGGCAACTGTTTTTCATCGCCAATCATTATAAATTTATGAGACTTAAGCAATAAACCAACAATATCTTTTTCTAAAATTTGTGTGGCTTCATCAACAAGAATCGTGTCGAATTTTTTTATTTGAAATAGCTCTGGATTGGTAAGAGCCGAGCTGACAGTTGAAACAAAAATCTTGGTTTGCTCTATTTTTTTACCAAGTTCGGCAATCGAAATATTTGAAATTAAATTCGGTTTGTATTCGCTCGAGTCATGGTTGCCTAATCTAATAAATTGAAAATTAGTTGAAATTAGCTGTAAAGCAGAACAAATTTCATCTGCAGCACGATTTGTATATGTAATTATTAAAATATTTTCATTTAAAACATCGAACAATGTTTGCACTAAATATCTTAAAATATATTTAGTTTTACCAGTTCCGCGCGGTCCTTGAATCAAAAAATAATGTTTAGCGGAAATAGTTTTTTTTAAAATATTCTTTTTTTCATTTTTTATATCACTAATATTGTCAATGTAACTATTCGCCTTTTCATTAATTATAAATTCAGGTTCGCTGATTCCTAAAATATAATTTTTATTTGGCAAACCTGAGAATATCAATTCTGCAACAGATGAATAATAATATTTATTCATCATTTCAATGTAATCGCTTTCAAGAATCCATTCAAATTTTTCATTCAAAACATTCTGCGACAGCTTGTTCCTCAGGCTTATTATTAATTTTTTTTCATCAATATGCAGTATTCTCCCTCTCAAGATTTGCTCATGAGTCACACTGTTTTCATATTTTTGAGGATAAATAATGCAAATGTCTCCCTTCCGAAATTGAGTAACGTTCGTTTCCGCCAAGCAATCGAATGCAATGTGCATTTTGGTGAAATCGCTTTCAGATTGATTTAATTTCAGATTGGAAATTATAATACTTTTTTGCTTTTTTTCCTCTATCGAATATAGCCATAAGCCGGCAAATCCAGCATTTTGACCATTAGAAAACAAGCCTGTTTTGTCAGAAAAAATTTCTTTCGTAATAAATGCAATTTGAGTTTTGAAATACTCTTTTTCGCAAGAATTTAAATTGGCAAATTTTTCGATAAAATTTATTGCTTCCGATTGGATAAAAGGTGGAAAAAAATGTAGCTGCTCCTTCGTTATTCCATTAAAAATATTCAAGTTACCGATAGAAAGCTCTCGCATAAATGCAATCAGCCAATTGCGCAATATCAAAATTTCCGTTTGAACAAATGAATTGTCTACCACACTGCGAACAGGAAATTTCTCGTTCGGATTGGAATATAAAATTGAGGAAACGCCGGTTCTGTCAGGAAAAGCGTTTTGAAGCAATAAATTGTAGCAAGCTATTTGAATATAATGATTTATCCACAATGGCAAAATCAATTCGTGCTTTTCAGTCATGCCGATTTTGACAGCAATATTTTTATTCGGAGCTTTTCCAGATTTTAATTCTACAATATCAACATTATTTTCATCCAATGTCATCAAATCTAAACGACCTTGCATACCATAAGTAGTTGAAATAAAAGATGGTTCGATATAATTAACCGTGTTTAAAAAATGATCGGCAACAATTGAGCGTAATTTATTAAAAGAATCGTAAAATTCGCCGCGAAAAAAATTTAGAAAATGAGAATAATTTTCAAAATTAATTCCATTTTTATTTAATTCATTCATATAAGCCAATAGTTGTAACGGCTTACGCGATATGGCATTTTCTATCGCAGAATTAAAATCAATATCAGGATTGCCAATTAATTCATCGAAAAAGGAATTTATAATATTACCCTTAAAGGCAGCGGAAGTCGGATTTTGCGGTAAAAATTTATTCAGAATTGGAATTAAAGGAAATTCATTTTTCGAGGTAAAGCACTCAACTACTTCAGTTACATCAATCAAAAAATCAGGTTCAATAACGATATTGGTTTTTGAAGTGGCTTTGTATAATAAAATGATTTTTTTTTCATAATTCGATTCATTTTCTCTATCTAAATCTATTATATTATTGGTATTTTCACGTTCTTTACTTTGCACAAATTCAACATGCGTCAGCAATATTGTCGCCGTTTTCCACAGCATATTGACCATATCAGCATTTTTCGCTAACAGCTCTATTTCAATTTCATTGTTTCCTTCATCAATGCAAGTCAATATATTTAAATTATTTATATCATTTTTCCTTGACAGAACACAGCGCAATTCTGGAACAATATTTTTTTCAACTTTGGCGAGTGTTTGGGCAGGAATAAATTCTTTTTCATCTATAAATAAAAATTTTATATTTTGAGGAATCTCAAGATTGCCTGCCCACGCAATCAATTCGCAATATGTTTGAAAATAATAACTTAGCTCTTTATTTGTCGGATTATACTGGTATTTTTTTCTGATATTTGTATTTAAATTTCTAAACGCAAATATTTTTATTTTAAGATATTCAGGAAGGTTGAATTTATTGATTATATAATGCAGCCGCGCAAATTCGGTAAAAATAATTTTTTCATTTTCAACAATAATCGCCAAAATTACAGTTAAAATCTGGTATAGATTTACTGCTTTTTGGCGATTGTTGATGTTTTTATCTTCAAATATTTCAATAGCTTGCTGATAATAATGCTCAGCGGTATTCAAATCCAACAGCATATTTCTTATATATTTATTTACTTCACGGATGATGAAAATATTTTTTCAAAATTCAGCCGCCATCTCATCGTAAAATTTGCGGAGACGAATCTTACCCTTATACTGTCATGCCGCCATCGACACTTATGACTGCGCCATTTATATATGCAGCATCGTCGGAGGCAAGAAACAAATACGCCGCAGCTATTTCCTCGGGCTTGCCAAGCCGCCCAACAGGCACTTTCTCCTTCATGCCCTGTATCACATTTTCTGGCATTTTGGCAACCATTTCCGTGGCAATAAAACCAGGCGCAATGGCATTAACCGTAATACCCTTACGCCCCAACTCGCGCGCCCATGTTTTGGTCATGCCGATCAGTCCAGCCTTGCTTGCCACATAATTCGTTTGCCCGAAATTGCCATATATGCCAACAACAGACGACGCATTAATAATCCGCCCATAACCGTTTTGCAGCATATATTCCGATATGATTTTAGTGCAGTAAAAGACGCCGGTCAGATTTACATCGATAACTTGCTGCCATTGCTCGGGTGTCATCTTTTTCAATGTACTGTCCCGTGTGATGCCGGCGTTATTGATCAATATGTCAATAGAATTGAATTTTTCGAAAACCGCTGCTGCCGCCGATTCGATTTCGCTATAATCAGCAGTATTAACTTTAGCGAACATGGCTGTATGCCCACGTGAAATAAGCGAATTAACTAATTCATTCCCGCGCTCGGCATCTAAATCCCATATTACAACCTTCGCACCTTCTTCAGCGAAACGCATCGCAGTTGCTTTGCCAATGCCGGATGCTCCTCCGGTTATAACCGCTACTTTATTTTCCATTTTTTTCATATTATTTCTCATATATTTATTAAAAAATATTTATAAAATTTTTATGCAACGAACTGTATATTGTTTTTTAGCTTTGCAGTACCTTCGATGACAAGTTTGCCGTGGGCATCTTCCAATGTACATTTTATAATACCCACATGCTTTTCCGTATTTACCTCTAATACTTCAAACTTAGCAGTGTATGGCTGTTCGACAAAAACAGGTGCCAAAAATTTCATATCCTGGTACATATATACAGTTCCTTCGCCCGGAAATTTTGTACCGAAAACCATTGAAAAAACAGAAGCTGAAAAAAAGCCGTGCACAATCGGTTTGCCAAAAGGCGTGTTGGCTGCATATTCGGCGTTCCAATGTATGGGATTGTTATCCCCTGTTATTTTGGCAAATGTATTAACATCTTCCTGTTTATACACCAAATTATGACTAAAACTATCCCCTATTTTTACCATCAATCATCCTCAAAAAATATTATTAAAAATTTAGTTTAAGCTATCCTATTTAAAAAAAATTAAAACCTATACAATGCTGGCTAATAATTCATCAAAGGAACCATTGTATCTTGGACCGAGCTGGGCAACGGTTTGGGCGGAAGCATACGAGGCAAGCCGTGCTGCTATTTCAATATCTTTCAAACATATCATGCCATACATAAAAGCGCCCGCAAACATATCACCTGCTCCGGTGGCATCAACCTCATTGATTGCGAAAGCATCGACGCTATAATGCTTGCCTCCAAAAATAACGTCTGCGCCATCTTTGCCCTTTGTCGTAACAACATTTGGGCAATATTGGAGCATATATTTAACAGCCTCATCATGATTTGCTGTACCGGCGAATGTTGCTGCTTCCTTATTATTGCAGAAAATCAGGTCGGCTTTTTCGATAACGGGCTGCAATCTATCCCGAAAGAGCTCGATAATAAAAGCATCAGACATGGTCAAAGCAATTTTGGTATTATGCTTTTGTGCAATAGAAACCGCCTTGTGTATCGCTTGGACTGCGTCAGTTTCGGAGAACATATAGCCTTCGAGATAAAGCCATTCCGAAGCGGCAATAAGCTCCCCGCTGATATTCTGTTCGGCGAAATGGCTTGAAGCGGCAAGAGAGGTCAGCATTGTCCTTTCCGTATCCGGCGTTATCAGCACAAAGCAGGCGCCTGTTGGTGTATTGGCAATTGTGTTGTCCTTATAATCTATACCAAGCTCTTTCAACTGGTGATAATAAAATCTCCCATTGTCGTCATCGCCAACACACGTGAGAAATGCTGCCTTACCGCCGTACTTGGCAAAGGCATCAATAGTATTGGTTGCAGAACCGCCGCTGGATATATGGGGTTTAATATGCGACAGCTTTTTAAATAGCTGCTTTTGTTTCTCTTCATCTATCAGCCGCATTTCGCCTTTCGGTATAGCAATACTGCACAATTCCTCTTCGGATATTTTATATTGCATATCAACAATTCCATTGCCAATGCCGCATAGTTTGATATTTTTTTGCATAGATTTTATATCCTAATTTTGTGCCTTTACTTTTTAAAGTTACAAATATAGTGAAAAAGCAAGAACAATTGAGTATAAAAAAAACCTGAAATAACTTTCAGGTTTTAAATTAAACAGCTTTCTACAAGGAAAAAATGAAAAGAAAATATGAGTATTATCTTGAATAATACTCAACAACAAGCGATACTTCGCACAGCATAGGCACTTCGTCGCGAGTAGGAATATAAGCCAGTTTTGAAGAGAAACTTACTTTCGACGTCTCAAGATAAGCTGGAGGTGCTGCATTTCTTATCGTTTCCTGAAAACATTCCAAATTTCTGCTTTTTTCTTTTATGCTCAACACGTCATTTACTTTCATTTGATATGACGGGATATCAACTTTTTTGCCGTTGACCAATATGTGACCGTGCTGAACATATTGCCGTGCCGCATAAATTGTGCGTGCAAGTCCTGCACGATAAACAAGAGCGTCCAAGCGTGTTTCGAGCAATTGTACAAGCAATTCAGCAGTATTGCCTGTCATTTTTGTTGCTTTCACATAATAGTTGCCCATTTGCCGCTCTGAAATATGATATTGGTAGCGTATTCTTTGTTTTTCAAGCAATTGCTTTCCATAATCTGACTGTTTTGAGCGTCTGCCTCTCTTATTACCATGTTGTCCTGGTGGATAAGGTTTTTTATCAAGAACCTTGTTCGATTTTGGTGTTAGCCTAATCTCCAGTTTCCTTGATAATCTTACTTTTGGTCCTGTATAATTCATACAATCTCTAATTTATTTTTATATAATTTTATAACTTCTATTCAATACAAGAACTTCAAAATTAACATTTTTTACCAAGATAACAAAACTTTTTTTTTGGCGGCGAACATAAAGAATTATTAAAAAATATTCATAATTAGCGGTTTAGGCTGGAAATTACAACAACTACAAGTGGTGGGGAGATAATGTTCAATAAATTGAAAACGTCAGGTACAAACATATCACATTATCGCCCCAAGATATAGATAAAAATATTTGGATTGTAATTATAGCCAAACTTGCACTTGCAGATAACTGTTAATTTTGTTGAAGTCAGGAGCTTATTTGAACTTTAGTTCGTTGGCAAGTTTATCCAATCTCAAATCTTCTTCTGTTGTTAATTCAAGTGTTATGCCGTGGGGCGTTGCCTGCGAATTGCCGTCAAGATGGACAAATGTAATAAATCCATCTTTAATTACTTCTTCATTTGTAGTCATATTTTTCATCTTGACTAATGTAACAAGGCTTGTTTTGCCAGTATGCACAATTTTACTCTCAAAACAAACAGTTTGGCCTGCCCGAATTGGGGAATTCAGAACAAATCCATGTATTTTTTTGCAAACGATATTTTTTGCATCAACCAGACTTGCAGTTGCGATAAATCCATTTTCAACAAACCATTCGGCGCATCTGCCGGCAAATAATGTTCCATGATGATTCAGGTCTTCGCTTTTGACTAATCGGTTGGTAATAAATGCTTGAGCTTTCATAAACACATATATATGTTAAACATAAAATTTTTACGAATAAATAGGACGCAGCAAACAGAATAAGATTGTTTATTTATTTTATGCCATTTGTTTTGTAATGAGTCAGGATATTGTTATTTTGCTTAGTTATTTTTTCACTTCTCTTAACGATTATAACAGAATGCTTATGAAAATTAATAAAGAAAATGCGGCGCTGCTAATAATTGACATGCAGGAAAAAATATTGCCTGCAATGACGGATGTCGAAGAATTGATTGACAACTGCATGCGGCTGGTTAAAGGCTGTCAAGAACTGAATATTCCTGTGATTTCAACAGTGCAATATCGCAAAGGTTTGGGCGATATAATTCCACAAATTAATCTTTTATTAAACGGAAGAGAGCCAGAACCTGTTGAAAAATTTGAATTTAGCTGTATGCAGAATGATAATTTCTATGATTTTATATCCAAATTGAATCGTAACAAAATAATAGTTGTTGGTATTGAATCGCATGTCTGTGTTCAGCAAACTGTTCTGGATTTGATTCATGCGGACTATCATCCAATAGTTATTGCCGATTGTATCGCCTCACGAAAGCACTATGACAAAAGGTTTGCTTTGGAACGCATGCGGGATTATGGAGCCGATATTACAACACACGAATCGGTATTATTCGAGCTGCTGGTTACATCGAAAGCGCCTGAATTTAAAGAAATTTCCAATATCATCAAGTAATGAAAAAATATTCATTAATCCTTGTGTTTTTGCTTTTGGCGGCTTGCTCTACTGCAAAGTATTCAGCTCCGTGCATCACCAGCGATTACGAAAATTTCACGCTGACATGGGGATATGACTATCAAGAGAATGACAAAATAATGGCTTACCAAATAAACAGCAACGGCAAGCTCCTGTTTTTTCAGCAAGATAGACAAACAAAACAAAAGAACACTGATACTTTGGCAAACATTGAGCCTGAGCATTTATGCAAAATTTTGGAGCAAACAAATGCTGCATATATTAAAACACCTGCATTGAATGAACCGGGTAAGAGGCTGAGTTTTATAGAACTTAGCAAACCTGCCGTTAAATTCATGTCCCGGGCAAAATGGAATGAATTTAACACTTATGGAAGCCAAGGCTTTCGCGCATTATTTGATACTTTATCAACATTAGTTTCATCTAAAATTATTAAAAAAAATTAATAAATGAAAATTCTCATCGTAGACGATAATATTGATTTCTCCTCAACGCTAACTGACATTATTCAAGGCTTTGGCTATGAATGTGTCGCTATCAATGCTCCGCTTGAGGCAATAGATTTTATGGAAAAAAACCACAGCGAGATTAATCTTGTTCTGCTCGACATCGAATTTGGCTTCGGTTCGAAGCTGAACGGACTGGACTTGCTAAATAAATTCAGGAAGAATTATATCCATTTGCCTGTTGTTATGATTTCGGGTAAAGGCACTATCGAAACTGCTGTGAAAGCCACAAAGCTTGGTGCCGTTAACTTCATAGAAAAAAACATAATTACGAAAGAAAAAATACGTGGTGTGATTGAGTCTACTTTCAGCAATATAGAAAAAAGAGGCGAAGTTAAAGAAATACAAAAATTCCTGTCCGACAACGGCATTATCGGCAGCAGCCAAGCGATACTGGAAGTTGGCGACAATATCATCCGCTACGGCAGAACGGATTTGAATGTGCTTATCACCGGCGAAACGGGAACGGGCAAAAAGCTTGTTGCAAAGGCAATACATTCTATCAGCCGCCGTATGCGCAGCGAATTTATAACCGTTGATATACCAAATATACCTAAAGAGCTGTTCCAGAGTGAGCTGTTTGGACATATCAAGGGCTCATTTTCCGGCGCTACCGAAACCAAAAAAGGCTTGTTTCACGAAGCCGACAAAGGCACGCTGTTTTTAGATGAAATTGGCGATTTATCGCCTGACCTGCAATCCAATCTGCTATTGCCAATCGAGGAGCGCTATATACGGCGCGTGGGCGCAACTCACAGCGAGGCTGTTGATGTCCGCTTTATTTCGGCAACGGACAGGGATTTATTTTCCATGATGAAAGAAGGCAGATTCAGAGAGCAGCTCTACCATCGCCTGCGCGAATGTGAGATATTTATTCCACCTCTTAGCAGCCGCAAGGAGGATATTCCGCATATAATCGACCATTATCTGGCATCGCATAACAAGGAATTTTATGAGACAAAATTCTTTTCGCCGGCGGCAATTGCGTTCCTCGCAGAGCAGAAATGGCCCGGCAATGTGCGCCAGCTTTCCTCCGTTATAAAAGTTATGCTTCAAACCTCACTAACAGAGCAGATAGAGCTTTCTGATGTAACTAAGGCTATGGCAAATCGACAGTTTATGTATAACAACACAAATGAAAAAAAATTCACAAACATGCAGGGCAATTCACTGAACCGCACTTTGAAAGAAGATTTGGCGGAAGTTGATAAAATCAAGATAGAGCAGACTTTAGGGCAATTGCACGGCAACGTCAGCAAATCAGCTGCTGCTCTTGGTGTGAGCCGCGAAACATTGCACAACAAAATCAGAAAATACAGCATAAACACTCAGGAATTTAGAAACAAATCCCGTACATAAATTGTTTATTAAAAAATATTCATAATACTGGCAATAATATAGCGTGCATACATTCGTCATATCTTATCTGCTTAGATGATTATTAAATATAAAATTAAAAATACATAGATGAAATCAGAAATTGATAGATGCGCCTTTTGCGGAAAAACTACAAAAGAAACGCAAATACTTTTTGAAAGCTTGGAAAAACGTACCTTTATATGCGATGCATGTATTAGCCGTGCCAATGAGATAGTAATAGAGCAAAAAAATAAAAATATTGGCTTTGATTTTGATGGCGAACTGCCCAAGCCAAGCAAGCTGAAAAAGGCATTGGATGAATATGTTATTGGACAGGATTATGCCAAAAAAACCTTGTCGGTGGCAGTGTATAATCACTACAAGAGGATATTTAATCAAGGGGATAGCGATATTGAGGTGGAAAAAAGCAATGTACTTTTGCTCGGTCCAACAGGCACTGGCAAGACATTGCTTGCTCGAACACTTGCGCGCGTTTTAAAAGTGCCGTTTGCCATCGCCGATGCAACGACTATTACCGAGGCAGGCTATGTTGGCGATGACGTCGAAACGGTATTGCTTAGCTTGCTGCAAAATGCCGACTACAATGTCGCTGCCGCTGAGCGCGGTATAATCTATATCGACGAAATTGATAAAATAGGCCGGCGAGGCGAATCTCAAAGTATCACGCGCGATGTTTCGGGCGAAGGCGTGCAGCAGGCTTTGTTGAAAATTTTGGAAGGAACAAAAGCCGGAGTGCCTCCAAAAGGCGGTCGCAAGCACCCTGAACAATCGCTGATATATATTAATACCCGCAATATACTTTTCATTTGCGGCGGTGCTTTCGATGGATTGGAAAAAATAATAGCCCGCCGGCTGAAAACTTCCGCAATTGGCTTTACCGCTGATATTGGTGAAAATATTGAGGAAACATATAATTTATTCAGGCATGTAGAACCCGACGATTTAATTAAATTTGGATTTATCCCAGAGATCACTGGGCGCCTGCCAAATATTGCACCGCTTGAAGAGCTTTCTGAAGAAGCCATGATTGCCATACTGACCGAGCCCAAAAATGCGATTATCAAGCAATTTCAATATCTTGTCGGCTTGGAAAACGTCGAACTTATATTTGAAGATGATGCCATTAAGGAAATTGTAAGGCGCGCAATGGAAAGGAAAACTGGTGCAAGGGCTTTGCGGGCAATTATCGAAGAAGCTATGCTGCCGATAATGTATGATATTCCTGACAAGGCAGATTTGATTAAGTGCGTTATAACAAAAGATGTTATAGAGAACCGTACAGAACCTGTTTATATTTATAATAATTAATTGTCATGAAAACGGAATCGGCATTGAACAGGGCACAAAAGCTAATAGCATCGAATCGTCGTGCAAGACATGATTTCGAGGTTATCGGCATATACGAGGCGGGTATAATGCTGTGCGGCACAGAGGTCAAATCGCTGCGGGCAGGTCAGTGCAGTTTACAGGATTCTCATTGTAAGTTCTTGGATAAAAACAGCTTAGAGCTATATATATATCATTTCCATATAAATCCATACGAACATGGCAATCGCGAAAATCATGAACCGAAACGTCCTCGAAAATTATTATTGAATCTTCGAGAATTGCGCAAGCTGAAGACTGCTGTTGTAGAAAAAGGTATTGCGCTGATACCGTTATCCGCCTATTTTTCAGGGCACTTAGTGAAAATAGAGTTGGGCTTGTGCCGAGCTAAACGCAAATACGACAAGCGTGAAGCCAAAAAAGAGCAGGAAACCAAGCGCGAGATAGACAGAAAGTTTAAATACCGCTAAAAAACACACAAAGCTCCCATAATTAATAGTGTATAATATGGATATATAATGTAATGTGCGAAAAAAAAGCGATATAAAGTTTTGTGCCCTATATCGCCTATTTAGTTATGATAATGCTTTATTTTTGATTTTTTGAAATCTTTTCGGACAATGTTTATGAATTTTTATTCATTTATTTCATCATTGGAACGTTTATTCCAAATTTATTAGCATTATCTATAGCTCTTTCATATCCTGCATCAGCATGTCTGATTATGCCCATATAAGGATCATAATTCAATACTCTGCCTAACCGACCAGCAGCTTCTTCACTGCCATCAGCAACTACCACCATGCCAGCATGTAATGAAAGTCCCATACCAACACCACCACCATGATGTAATGAAACCCATGATGCACCACCAATTGCATTTAATGCAAAATTCAAATATACCCAATCTGCAATAGCATCAGAACCATCTTTCATGCTTTCTGTTTCGCGATATGGAGAAGCGACCGAGCCACAATCCAAATGATCGCGACCAATAACTATCGGAGCAGAAACATCGCCATTTTTCACTAATTCATTAAACAATAAGCCTGCTTTTGCCCTATCGCCATAACCAAGCCAGCAAATACGTGCAGGCAATGCCTGATAACCAACACGTGTTTGAGCATTTTTTATCCAACGATGAAGAGCTACGTCATTAGGAAATAAATCCATAACGGCTTCATCTGTTTTTGCTATATCTTTCGGATTGCCTGATAATGCAACCCAGCGGAAAGGACCTTTGCCATCACAGAACAACGGACGAATATATGCAGGCACAAATCCGGGAAAATCAAAAGCATTGCTGACATTATCCTTATCACGTGCAACACCGCGAATATTGTTGCCATAATCAAAAACTATAGCTCCTTTATTCTTAAATTCGAGCATTGCTTTAACATGTGTGCCAATAGCTTTATATGTTTCCTGTAAATATTTATCTGGATTTTCAATACGCAATTTATCAGCCTGTTCTTTTGTATAGCCAGCTGGATAATAGCCATTAAGCGGGTCATGTGCAGCTGTCTGGTCTGTAACTACATCAGGAATAATGCTGCGTTTCAAAAGTTCCGGCAAAACCTCTGCACAGTTGCCAATCAAGCCGATAGAGATAGCTTTCTTTTCTTTTTTATATTGCTCAACAAGCCTTATAGCTTCATCAATATTATCAACTTTAATATCACAGTAACCGTCATGAATGCGTTTGTCAATGCGAGATTCATCAATTTCTACGGTAATTGAAACAGCACCTGCAAACGTAGCAGCAAGAGGTTGAGCGCCGCCCATACCGCCCATACCGCCGGTAAGTACGAATCTACCTGCCAAATCGCCGCCAAAATGCTGCCTTGCACATTCTGCAAATGTTTCATACGTTCCCTGCAAAATGCCTTGTGTACCAATGTAAATCCAGCTGCCAGCGGTCATTTGTCCATACATCATAAGTCCCATTGCATCTAAACGACGGAACTCTTCCCAATTTGCCCAATTTGGAACGAGATTGGAATTAGCAATAATCACACGTGGAGCCGCTGTATATGTCTTAACAACGCCAACAGGTTTGCCTGATTGAACAAGCATTGTCTCATCTTCATTAAGATTTTTTAATGTATCAACGATAGCATCAAAACATTCCCAATTACGAGCTGCCTTTCCTAAGCCGCCATAAACGATTAATTCGCTTGGTTTTTCAGCATTTTCCGGGTCAAGATTATGATGAATCATGCGGTATGCTGCTTCGATTTGCCAATTTTTACAAGTAAGCTCAGTGCCTCTTGGAACGGTAACTGTTCTCATATATCCTCCATCTCTTATATTTTTAAAGTAATATCAGTGTATGTAGCTACAAAAATACGGTTTTTATGGAACAGTACCTAAAAAATTATCCATAATCCCATTTCCTTAAATAAAGTCAACTATTTTAAGTCGCTTCAATATGTTTATGCAATTACACTACAGATTTATAATAGCAAATAGTATAATTATCTTATCTTAATATGGATACATTTTTTCCAGAAATTTGTATAATGCTGGAGCGGTGTTTTTCGGTGCAGCGCTTGGGAGGCAGCATATATTTGGTTAATAGCAAAAAAAATGTTATTTTGTTATCGAAGTACTGCAAGACAGTATCAATATTTCATTTACAATATCCATAAATTCAAACTTCGTAATAGTACTTATTAAGATACACACAGAACAATGAATAATTTTTCATTAAAGGAATTGACCAAAATACTGTCAACAGTTGATGCAGTGCATGTAACTGATAAGTTTGCGTATAGTAAGCTATATACAACTTTATCACTTATAGCGGTAGATATGTTCAGTGTTTTTGCGTGCTTTTTCTTTGCCATAATAATACAGAATTTTATTTCAGATGTGAATGCCAATTTCACTTCTTCGCTAACTACCATCATACTGCTATTGCCGCTTTTTCCGTTATGCTATTCATTTGCGGGATTGTACCCCGGATATGGCATTAACCAAGTCAATGAATTTAAAAGACTTACAGCAGGTACGACGATAATGTATCTATTCGTAACTCTTGTCATGCTGGTAATGTATGACTTGTCCGTTTATCCAAGCTTTGCCTTTATTTTGTCCTGCTTTTTGACCGTATGTATAGTTCCACTTTCACGCTCACTGTTGCGTAAAGTACTCTCAAAATACGATTGGTGGGGCATACCGGTGATTGTTATCGGCGCAGGCAATGCGGGATGCAAGGTCATATCTACGCTGCATAATCAAATATATACAGGTCTTCGTCCTGTGGTAGCGGTCGATGACGATGTTGATAAGTGGGGGTATATAGAAAATGTTCCTGTTATCGGCGGGCTGCAAATTATTCCCGAACTTTCTCGCAAGCTGGCAATAGACCATGCTATAATTGCATTGCCCAATACGCCGTCGGAAATGCAAAATGATATTATCAAGGAAAATTCCAGATATTTCAGCCATCTCACCGTTATTCCTGAAGTATTTGGAAATGCAAATATTTGGGTAACAACAAACGATATTGGCGGCGTTCTTGGATTTGATGTGCAGAGAAGGTTGTTGCACAAATCAGCACAAATGCAAAAACGCGCTTTTGATATTATCTTAGCATCTATCTTGCTGATCATAACCGCCCCGCTGCAACTTCTTATAGCTTTGGCAATTAAGCTGGATTCGCCCGGCAAAGTATTTTTTAAACAAAAGCGTATGGGATTGCACGGCTCTTCATTTGATATCATTAAATTCCGCAGTATGTATTCGGACGCAGAAGAGAAATTGTCGAAAATTTTAAAAGCGAATGCAAAATTGAAAAAAGAATTTCAGCTGTTTCATAAACTTGACGACGATCCGAGGGTTACCAGAATTGGAAAAATTATACGCAAATTTAGCCTTGATGAATTGCCGCAATTCATTAATGTAATCAAAGGCGATATGAGCCTGATAGGTCCGCGGGCATATTGCGCGTGGGAAAAGCCGAATATGATTGGCTGCGACACTTTTATTCTGCAGATTAAGCCGGGAATAAGCGGCTTGTGGCAGGTTACCGATAGAAGCTCTTCTTTTGAAGACCGAGTGCGAATGGATGTGTATTATCTTGGCAATTGGTCGTTTTTCACCGACGTCGTTCTTGTTGGCAAAACAATAATCGCTATTTTGCGAGGAACTGGCAGTTAATCGCCACCTTGCAAAAAAATTAATATTTTTTCATAAACATCCGTCGCTCCCCTCCTCAAAAAAAAAAGTTTCAGCCCATAAAAATATTTGTTTGGATATGTCGTAAATATTGTGTAAGTTCGAAACATGAATGTTTAGGTAAATAGTTTTATGGCTACCTTATACAAAACAATAGCACCCGATATACGGCATAAAAGCTTGTTTTTAGACAGGCATGATGGCTTGGAAACAAGCTGGGCGCTATTCTTTTGTCCAATTTCATCTGCACAAGTACACAAGTACTTACCTCTTCT
>JAVBOP010000191.1:0-4097 GCA_031550405.1 Kapaibacterium sp. (SeqCode) | reverse complement strand
GCTTACATTGCTGTACATCTAAATGAGGTGCTGCATGAAAAAGAAAAAGACAGTCATCAACCCCAAACCCAACCAAGCAGGCGTTATGCGTAATGACCTGCCAGGTTACATGAAAGTGCGAGGCAATAAAATTTCTATCCGCTATAAAGGAAAGGATATTGCAACAGGCTTTCCTAACACAAAAATAGGTTGGCAGCTTGCCAATGAGTGATGGGCTGTGAGAAGTAAAGAGCTTCAAGCTATCGAATGCGTGTACTTGAATTTTCCCTTGTTCAGCCATAGACTACAAAAAAACAACCCGTGAATGAAATGTTTGTGTGTAAGCGTCTTCGCCTGCCGTGCACTCTTGAATCAAAAAAGTGCCTGGCTTGTATTTTTTACAAGATTCGCAAAACGCTTCATCGTAACTTCCGTAGTCTCCAACAACTTTATCGCCAATTATGACCACAAATCTATTATTATACTTTTTGACTAACTCTTTTTGATTGTCAAGGTAATATTTGAATTCTTTCTCAAGCATACTTTCACCTCCATATACAAATATACGTAAAAGCCGCATATTTTCATCACAAAAAAAGCCCACTAATTTTTTTATTTTAGCAGGCTTTTATGAATATTTTTTAATGAAATGTACTAAAACAAATCGGAATGCGTGCCAGTATCCATAAATAATAAAATTAACTTTTTATCATCTTGTTTCCATACCAACAACCAGTCGGGCTGTATATGACACTCCCAGCAGTCTTTGTAATTGCCAAAAAGTTTATGCGGTTTATATTTGGCAGGCAATTTTCCTTTTTCTTCGAGAATAGAAATAGCCTCTTCCAATAAATCAAGATTGCGTCCACGTTTTTGGCACAATTTAACGCTTTTGCGATATTGGCTTGTGTAAGTTAGTTTATACATTGCTACTTAGTTGTTTTTTGCATTAAATCTTTAGTGTTTTTTGCGGTATATATGCGATTATGCTTAACGTCATCCAATGCTTTATCAAGTCCACTTTGTTGCTGTTTATCCGCCAACTTACTACTTGGCTTAATATCTATCAATCGCTTATTTTTCTGTAAAAATTCCATAATATGTTTTCCATCGGCGGTTCTTTCGTCAAATGTTATCATATATGTTGCCATAATTACCTCCATATACAAATATACGTAAAAGCCGCATATTTTCATCACAAAAAAAGCCCACTAATTTTTTTATTTCAGCAGGCTTTATTAAAAAATGTTCATAAAATTATAATCTTGTAGTTAAACTGAAAACAGCACCTATTATATCAATACTTTCCGTATCCTTTACTTCCTTCCCATCAGCAATATCAATCATTTGTTCGCCATCTATTTCTAATAGCATGAATTGTTTGCCATCGAAAGCAAGCACCGTATTTCCGTCAGTATATTCCTCCCCAATCACAAGCGAGGCATTTGCTTTAATTTGGTATTTTTCGCGAAAATGAGTTGCTGTAATTAATATGTTGATAGGTGATTTTATGCCATCAATAACAACATCCATAATATTGACTTCGCCGTTATCAATCAAATTTTCACGACGGCTGCCTGATGATTCCAAAAGCATTTGTTTTATAATACCTCTATAATGTGTTTTTTGCTCTTGTTTAGATTTTATTGCAGGAACATCTCCTTGATGGAGTATTTTATAAGGTTTGGCAGGCTGAGTATTTGCTATCATCATAGGTTCTTCCCCATTTAGCAAATAATTAGCGTTTATACCTGCTAAATCTTGCATTCGCATAGCAGTTTTTTTACTAATACCAATTCTACCACTTATATATTGGCTGATAGTATTAGGAGACACTTGAGCTTTTTCCGCCAAAATACTTTGTTTTTCAAAGTATTTTAATATTACCGCTTCTAATCTCTGCCCTGCAGTAATTTCATCCTGAACTTTTGTTTCTTCTACTTTTTCTTTCATAAAATATTACCATTGTTTAATTGCCTGAAAATATTAATGATTACATAGTAGTACTAACAAATTATATGCCAATTTTTTAAAGAATATTTTTGATATTTTTATATTTTTTATAAAAATATCAAAAATTTTCTTGCATGTATCGCAAAAAAGTGTTAAGTTTGTATTAGTTAAAATTTGATATTATCATTTCACTCAGATATAAGTAAAATATACAGCCACTTGCGACACTTTTGCACCGCTGCCCATTATTGCACCTGCCAATTTTTCTATCGGTTGTAAAAAATCCATATTTGCTCCAACAATTCTTTGTTTTTTACGTCTATTTATGTATATTTGTAATTAATGGTTAGCATTACCGCATAGTATGCACCTTGATGGAAAGCGGAACTATTTAAGGTAGTTCAGATATAGGCGTGATATCTGCTCTGATGCTTAACCATTTTTTATTTTTGCCATAATATTGGCTCGCTTGCACGCATTCCTTTTTCTCTCCACATTGCAGTTTTCACAACATACATAGAAATTTTAGAAACTAATTGCAATTCAATAACTGCTATATTTTTATGATTATTAATATTTAAAATAGCAACAAGTAATAATGCTCCATTTTTGCCTGCTCGTATTTCTGTATAACTATTTACAATTTTTTGCACGTATGAAATAGGGTTCAGCTTCATATCTTTTAAATATTCACCTCGTCTTTGTTCAATGTGTCGTAAACTGTTATAATCAATATAAATATCAGCGGGCTTTCTGCCTATTTTGTCTGCAATTGGCTTATTCAGCCTGCCTACTTTTATAAATCCAAATAATTCGTCTTTCGTTTTCATCATGCAAAAATATGGTTAAATCAAGTAAGTTTATATATAGTTATGCCAAATCATATAATATTGATACTCCATAATCTACAGCGCATTGATGCTCAATTCTACACCCTCGTGCATTTTCCCAACCATCCATAAAGTAAACGCAATCTACTGTAGCGAGATACTCAATAGATTTTGCTAAATATAGCAATGGTTTGTTGGCATTTTGTACTTCAATGTTTTTAAAATCAGGGAATACTGTGTCAATCACATCATAATCGCTGTTTTTTAAATTGTTTACAAGAGCTTCTCTTTCATCTCTTATCTCTTGCTCACTTTTGCCACGCATTGGTTGGCTAATCATTACTTTTTTCATTTTTTTTCTCCTATATATTAAAATTTTGTTTTTTCCGTCTATTTATGTATATTTGTAATTAATGGTTAGCATTGACCGCAACGCACCTAACGGGAAGCGGGATTGCACTATATGTGTAATCCAAGTATAAGTGGGATACTTGCTCTGATGCTTAACCATTTTTTTATTTTCGCCACAACAATATTTCATCTTTCGTCATACCCCGACCTGTCCGTCTTGGCATCGCTGTTTTTATCATATATATAGACTTTTTTACAATTAATTGTAACTCTATAACAGCAACATTTGGGTAGTTATTTTCATGTATTGTAGCTACAAGCAACAACGTGCTATTTTTACCTGCTCTTATTTCGGTATAATTATCTATAATTTTCTTAACATAAGAAAGTGCGTCAAGATTGATGCTTTTTAAATAATCACCGCGTCTGTTTTCAATATGCCGTAAATGGTTATAATCAATATAAATATCAGCGGGCTTTCTGCCTATTTTGTCTGCAATTGGCTTATTCAGCCTGCCTACTTTTATAAATCCAAATAATTCGTCTTTTGTTTTCATCATGCAATATTATCTATAAAAATTCCGTAAGTCTTTTTTAACCCAAGCGGTTACTTTATCGAAAAAACCTTGTTTTCTTTTGGTAGAGACGTGCAATTTGCGCGTCTCTACATTGCGTTTTGATTTGTCAGATAATGAATTTATTTTCACTTTTTTGCCATTTCACTTTTTTCGTCAAGCCCGTCAAAATATCAATATCTTGGTCGGTTGTGATATTCAGCGTTTCGACTTTGGTAACTTTCACAGGCTCTGGACACCCGTTCGGGTGCTTGTTCAGTTTTGCTTTGTGCAAAACTGCTCTTAACTCGCTTTCTTGACTTTTCTGGCAACCGCCCGACCACCGCAAGGAAAGATACGCCTGCATTCTTGCCAAGCCATTTAGCCACAGTCATTTCCGCTGCCTTATTCGTGCGTTCGATGTTGCAGC
>JAVBOP010000229.1:0-6474 GCA_031550405.1 Kapaibacterium sp. (SeqCode) | reverse complement strand
ATCATATTCTGCTTCAGTATCAAATTCCAATTTCACATCATTATAGCTTGGATTTGGATATAAATTATTTTCAGATGAATTGTATTCATATTCGTTTATGCCAACCTCTAAATTATCATATTCAAGTAAACTAAAACCTGTTATAATATATTTTTTGCCTTGCCATTCTGTAAGTTTCTGTACTGGCGATGATTCTAGAGGGCTTCTATATCTATGCCATTCCTTGGTTGAGAGATTATAAATAAGCATGTCATAAGCTCCCTGTTTATAAAAGGATTGAGGAGATGAAAGGTATGGATTTCGCGTCAAACAGATAGCTATTTCGTCTTCGCTTAATTGATACGTATTATATCGAGGAAGATATAGCGTATCTTCTAAAGGATTATATAAACTATCAGGTATAGGAATATTTTCCCACTTTGAATCTTCATATTTCAATAAATAATTTATATGATAACTACTACCAGCTGTTCCGTGCAATCGGCTTTGCCAACTAAATACTGCCATTTTGGCATAGTTATGTTTAGCAGACTGATTTAATATAGTCATGCAGGCAGGAACATTTCTTTTAGGGTAAGCTTCATAATACTCTTCAGGATAGTCCATTGGCAAGTCAGCTATTGCAATGCGGGAAAATTCATCAGTCTTAGTATCAAATACAAGAATATGATTTTGATATATCCCACAGGCAATCCATATCAGTCCGTTTTCATCTATTTTCATATCAGGATAATTACATACATGTATCTTGTTTGTATCTTCAGGATAATTAGGAGCAAAAAGCCTCATAAGATCCCATGATTTTTCAATGGTATCTGGATTGTTTGTCCGCATTTTAGTAAAGAAATCACCCTGCAGGCTGAGATAATAAATATATTCACCTGTTTCATCAAAACAAAAATCTACTATAGTACTGTTAAAAAATATAGGAGTGCCACCTTCAGGAATTGGCATACCTCCAAAATCTTTTACATTATCGTACGAATAATTATGTAAAAATTCAGTAGGATTGTTTTCGTCCCCTTCTTTAAACACCGTAAAACCATTGCCACAATTCATCCAATAATAGCTATTTTTCCATTTCTTTATTTTCCTTATATCGCTCCAATAGCTTTTAGTTGTAAATTGAGTATTGTGTTGTCCATAATATTTAATATTGCCTTTTTTATCTATTTCCATTAAATAAAGGTCAGTATTTGATGGTCCACCAAATCCATTAACATACAAATGTGAATCAGCGCCAACTAATAAATAAGTTTGTTCGGTAAAACCAACATATCCTAAACTATTTACAGGTCCACCTTGTGTGGGCGCCACTATTTCATAATTTCCTGAAAATACATCGCAAAGCAAGCTATTAGACGAAAACAAAATCATTGAAAATAAGAATATAATTGCTCTTTTTCTTTTAATCATTATATCGTTCATTTTTTTACCTCTAAATAATTATTTACACAATGGGTTACATTTTACTTTTACCCATTTCCAACGAAAACCTAATCCAATAGGATCACCAGGCTCTATTGGTTTTACTGGAGGAATATATGGAAATCCATACTCATTAACTGCTGGCACTTCTGTATGAGTTGTATTATTACTGCTTGTAGCATTCAGAGGAAAAGGAAGTGGAATAGGGTTCCACCAACTATATGTCCATACCATAGATGAATCTACACATGTTCCCATGTAAACATCCCATTCGTTGCTTTCTCCATGTAGCTTGCTATATGAGCCTGTATTAGGATCTAATTCATAACAATATCTTCGAGTGTACCAACATGTGGGTCCCATATCATATTGATCACATGGCGATACTGTTAAAGTAGGAACCGTTAAAATAAATTTTTCACACGGTGGAAAACAAATTTCTCTTATTACAGCCGTGTAATATGGTTCTGTTACACAAGAAGCATGCCCTATCCGAAAATAAGTAGTAACCCCTTCATAACATTTAGGAATTGCTCCTAATGAAGCAGGACCGAATGCTTCTTCACTTCCAACAACATCATCAGCACATAGATTTATATATTCTTCATAGTGCATGAGAAAAGCACCAGGTTCTCCTAATTGTTCCATACATGGACCTTCTATGTACATACTGTGAATATAAATTTCATTTCTATATTCTACATTTGGTGGGTTACCTATATGAGCAGTTCTATAACAATACTGATAAATTATAAAGCAGTCTGGTTGTCCAGGTATTTCTACTCGTCTTGCTCCATTTGGACCTGTTTCGAATTCTGTGAATGGATCATAATGTGTAGGAGTAGGGCATCTTTCAGGATTATTTGGATCTACCTGTCCTTCCGCATATTGAGCAGCAAATACTGATAATATTAATATAGCAACAGCTATATTAAAAACTTTTAATACTGATATAAAGCTATTTTTAGCTTTGATATTTTTAGAAACTGTCTTTGTTTCCATTTTTTTACCTTTAAATTAGTTGTAAATTATGAATATATTTTAATAATTTATCTTGTTTTGAGAATTATAAGTTAGAAGTGTTTTTGCAGCAGAACAATGAAAAGAATTTATGTATATATCCATTGTTCTGCTGCTATCGTTCTTCTGTTTCTTGCATTTCCATTTTTTTATATACTTTTTTAATAATTACATCAATTTTATACATGCAAACATAACATATTTTTATTTAATAGCCAAATTATTTTTTTTGACATTTTTATACGGACATATTTATGAAAAATATACTATCAAAAATCACATTAGAGCGGTTGCTATCATTACTGTTATTGGCAATATTAGGCATTATGACCTATCATGTGGCAAGAATAGGGTTTAGCGAACTGCAAACCTTTTATTTCCATATACTTATGGTATTCGCATGGCTGTTTACATCGGCAATGGGTATATGGCTGTACCACGTATGGCAGCTGACCAAGCATAATTCCGAAGGCGAAGATAATAAAAATGCCAAGAGATATATGCTCTGATATTTTTTGCAACTCTGTAAGTGCATGAAATATTATAGTTACAGGATTTAATTGCATTTCTGGTATATCCATATCATTAACTCCTTTTGTGATTTAATCCAAAATATATACAGCCCGTGAGCCGTTTAATCGCCAAATCAAACATCGGGTCATTGATATGAAATATATCGAAATGATTTTCTCACGAGCCAGATATTAATACTAATATTGGTCGTAATTAGGTGAGCAAAGTTGTATGTAAACAACTTTGCCCGATATTTGATTTGGCATTACAAAATTACGACATTTTCGTGTTACTTGCAAGAACTTTTTTCTTTTGTAACACTTTTTTTTTTAAATTTTCAAAATACTTGTCTTTGACGGCTGTTTGCAAAAAGCAACTGGGTACAGCGTTCACGCTGTCAATCGGAAGTGTAGATTGTAGGAATTTAGGAGAATATTTTCTTGAAGTCTGCAAGCGTTATTACCTGCAATGGAGGCTTGACTGGCGTTGATAGCACTTTCTTGTCTCCGCTGACTAAATACAGAGCCGATGACTGATAAGCCAAGTCAAATAAAAAGTTATCATCTTTGTCAGGGCAGCCTTCAAATTCAGATGTAGTTGGCACAAATGTCGTTAGCCATTGGTACTGCAACATGTAATCTGTTGGCGACACATCTGAACGCTTGGTGATTTTAGGACGAAACAACACCTCGTTTAGTTCATCCGTCAAAGCAGCCGAACGGCACACTATCAAATTATTGTCTACAATTAAATCTGTTAACTCTTTTGTCCTGTTTTTAATAAAATAAGTAACCCAAATGTTAGCATCGAAAACGACTTTAATTTTTTGCATATCGCTCGCTCCTTTCTCTTCTTACGGCACGGCATTCCGCAATAATTTCTTCTTCTGTAAGATAGCTTGGCTTGCCTGATTTATCCAGTCTTTCAGCATTGCTGATTAAAAATATTTTTCTTATTTGCTTTAATGCTTCTTCCTGCTGCTTTGCTGAAAGCATCTGAGCAAATTTAATTATTTCTTCTAAATTATTATTTTTTTTCTGCGTCTTTCCCATAATTCCTCCATGTAAAAAATTTATTGGTTATATACAAATATACGAAAATCCATCAAATTTATTATTCCTACTACACTTCCGATTGTCAAAGAACGTACTGCTGTGCCGATTATGGGAGTCGAACCCACACACTTACCCTGTTTTAACCTGCTTATAATATTATAGATATATTTTCAAGCGTTTTGCCTAAATCGGCTGAATATTGTTAATTTATTTTAATTTGTTTTGCTAATATTTTGGCAAAGGATTTTGCAATATCATTTACACTGTCTAATATTTCAAGCTGATACTTATGTTTGAGTTGTTGTAGTTCCATTTCCTGTGCAAATTGCTCGTCTATTTGTTTTTTACGCCCTTCGTAATCATCGTCTATTTGCTTTTTCCGTAATTTTATTTTTTCGTCTTCGAGTCTGGCTATTTTTCTTTCGTTCTCTTTTATTTCATTTTTTATGAAATTTTGCTCATATCTATTCTTTCTATCAACAACTTTACTTATAATGACAGGTAGCCACAAGACAACCATCGTTACAAGCATTCCTAATACCAATCCAAAAACTGAATTACTTTCCATAATTTTATATTTATTAAATCATGCAAGGTTTGATATATTTCATTATTTTTGTAATTGCAATAACTTATTAATTACTTAACCAAACCCACACATGAAAAAGAAACCTACTATATCTTGTTATTTAGCTTTTTTTGATGGCTTGAAATACACCAAATACTTTGTGCCTGATTCAAACAGGTAAACATAATATAATGCTCTGCATTTGCTTGACTTAGCGTCTTTGTCTGCCATGGTAAGAACTTTTTCCCACAACGGAAACGACTTTTTGACGGTTCTGCCTGTGAGTTCGTGTGATATGGCGTAAATCTCGTCAATAACCCAGTCCTTATGTGGTGAAATACAGAAATCACTATCCATTTCCATCAACTCTTTTTTCAAAGTGGCTGCATCTGGAAACTTTGGTATTAATACATAAGGCTTATCTATTTTCTTTCCCATATCTAAACTTCCATTTTATTCGCATTTTCAAATTTCGAGCTGTAAAAAAACAGCTCACCGTCATTATAGTTGCGAACATGAATGAGAATTCAGATATGATATATTTGAATTGTCGGTGAGCCATATATTGAATATATGGTCATAATTTTGGTATGAGCAGGGAACTATATTCGTTATATGATACAATTCCCTTTCTCAATCATGTTCGCATTACAAAATTACGACATTTTTGTGTTATGTGCAAGAACTATTTTTCTTGCACAACACTTTTTTAGAAATTTTCAAATTGTTCTTTTTGCGGCAATCGGAAGTGTTGTTGTGTAGGAATTTATGAAAAGATTTTCTTGAAGTCTGCAAGCGTTATTACCTGCAATGGAGGCTTGAGTGGCGTTGATAGCACTTTTTTGTCTCCACTGACCAAATACAAAGCAGATGACTGATAAGCTAAGTCAAATAAATAATTGTCTTTCTTGTCAGGACAGCCTTCAAACACAAGATTGATAGAATGTGCCACAGTATAATCCTCATAAAAAGACAGATATTTTTCAATAGGCTTTTTCCAAGTTTTATCAAACTTTTTACGAGGCATAACATCTACAAGTTCGTTTGTCAACTCGTCACATCTGCAAATAGTTATATTTTTCTTAAAAACAAGATCATCTACAAAATACAATTGCTTATTAATGAAAAGAGATATCCATATATTAACATCTAATACGATTTTATTTTTTTGCATTTTTTTTGTCCCTTTCTTTTCTTGCAGCTTTAGTTTCTGCAACAATTTCTTCCATAGTTATGTTGTTAGGTGCTATAGAATTGTTTAAGTCATTAATTCTATTAAGCCTTGCCATTCTATTCACTTCCTCCATCAGCTCTTTTTGTTGTTTAAGAGTAAGCGAATTTATAAGGCTCATTATTTGTTCAGCTATATTATTTCGTTTTTGTTTTACTGCTACTGCCATAATTCCTCCATATAAAAATTTATTGGTTATATACAAATATACGAAAATCCATCAAATTTATTATTCCTACTACACTTCCGATTGTCAAAGAACACACTTCGTGTGCTTGTTCAAAATTTCATTATTGCATGATGAAATTTTGATTTACACAGCAATTTTCAACATATATACAGCCCGTGAGCCGTTTAATCGCCAAATCAAACATCGGGTCATTGATATTAAATATATCGATATGATTGTCTCACGAGCCAGATATTAATACTAATATTGGTCGTAATTAGGTGAGCAAAGTTGTATGTAAACAACTTTACCCGATATTTGATTTGACATTACAGAACTACGACATTTTTATATTACTTCCAAATTTTAGTAATACTTTTTTTTATTTTTCAAAGGATTTTCTCATTTACCCTGCACTAAAGTACAGGGTTGCTGAAATATCAAGGCTTTGCAACCTCACACTTTAGTGTGGGGTGTTTCGCCTGTTGTG
>JAVBOP010000077.1:0-5152 GCA_031550405.1 Kapaibacterium sp. (SeqCode) | reverse complement strand
TATGGCTATTCGCAAGGCAAAAGATGTATCGAAAGTTATATTTACCCAAGAAAAGTATGATGTATTCCCTAATTATTGGATGTCGGATATGTCGTTTAATACACCTAAGCGTATATCAAATATAAACTTAGCGATAAAAGACACATTTAATTGGGGGACAACAGAGCTTATCGAATGGAAATATAAAGATACTACGCTGCAAGGTTATTTGGTGAAACCAGATAATTATGACGCGAAGAAAAAGTACCCAATATTCGTGTATTTCTATGACCAAATGTCTGACAGGACAAATCGTTTTTATATGCCAGAGCTAACGCATCGTCCTGTAAATCATATATATATGGACAGTTACGTAATGTTTTTTGTTGATATAAAATATGGCGTTGGCAGTCCGGGCGATGATGCTTTGCAGTCTATTTTGAGTGGTTGCAGATATATTGCAGAAAAAGGCATAGGAGATTCGACCAAAATGTGTATTCAAGGGCATTCTTGGGGAGCATATCAAACGGCATATATTGTAACGCAAACCGATTATTTTGCAGCAGCTTGCGCTGGTGCACCCGTTGGAAATATGACCAGTGCATATAGCGGTATCAGATTGGAATCTGGTCGCACAAGGCAGTTTCAATATGAAGCACAGCAAAGCCGTATAGGTGGCAATTTATGGGATTCTTTGCAGGCATATATCCGCAATTCACCTGTATTTTTTGCTAATAAGATGAAAACGCCTCTTTTGATTGAATTTGGCGATGTTGATGAAGCAGTTCCATGGCAGCAAGGTGTTGAATTATATATGGCTTTGCGGCGTGCCCAAGCTCCAGCTATCATGTTGCAATATGTTAATGAGCCTCATTGGCCCGGACGCTATTGGAACAAGTTGGATTATTCAGTGAAAATGAAAGAATTTTTCGACCATTATTTGCTTGGCAAGCCTGCTCCAGATTGGATAATAAAAGGCAAGCAGTACAAAGGCGAAAATTATAAGTAATATCTTAATATTAGATTTGTAGAGGCGAACCAATGTGTTCGCCTTTATTATTTGGGCTGCCACTTCTCAGGAGCTTGTACGGAAAGTCTAATATTTGATAATTATTCATCAGGAAATTTCATTTGTAATATTGTCAGTTTATGCCCGATTATTAATTTTTTTTAATAATACTCTATTGCTTAATGGTTTCTATTTTTTTCGTATATTTGCAATTATTCTACACTATCTTGTAAGGTTGCAAAATGAATATATTATTAGTTGCTACCGAAGCTGCACCTTTCGCTAAATCGGGTGGTCTTGCCGATGTCGTTTCTGCTTTGGCGATGGAATGGAAAAAGAAAGGACACAGACCGATAATTATCATCCCTAAATATAAATCAATTGATGTAGAAAAATACGGATTTAAGCCAACTCATCTAACTCTAATAGTTTCAATGGGTTATTGGACTGAATATGCTACACTTTGGAAGGGCTGCCTGCCTAATTCCGAGGCAGAAATATATCTATTGGAGAATAACACATATTTTCACAGGAATGGTATGTATGGCGAATTGCGTGAATATGCGGATAATGACAGGAGATTTATTTTTTTCTCGCGAGCTGTTTTGGAAGCAGCTAAGGCTCTTAATTTTAAACCAGATATAATACATGCAAACGATTATCATACTGCATACTCTTTAGCTTTTCTAAAAACTCATTATCGCAATGAACGGATATTTTCTCGAACCGCCGGCGTTTTCACTATACATAATTTGGCTTATCAGGGTAGGTTCGCTCCCGAAGCGACGATGGAATATGCTTCTTTTGGCATGGAAAACTGTTATCCCGGATCATGGTTTGAGTATTATGGCGGGACAAATTACATGAAAACAGGCATTATGTTTGCGGATAAAATTACGACTGTAAGCCCAACTTATGCCGCTGAAATTCGAACCGAGTACTTTGGCGAAGGCTTGCACAATGTCTTGAATGAGCGCAGCAGCGATTTGATTGGTATTTTAAATGGCGTCGATTATAATGCATGGAATCCTCAAACAGATAAGCTGATTTATGATAATTATACGGCTAATACCTTAGAAAATAAGAAAGATATAAAATATAAGCTATTGCATGATAACGGTATTTATGATAACCTTGATTTGCCGCTCGTTGGCATGATTTCGCGAATGACCGAACAGAAAGGCTTTGAACTGGTAATAAACAAGCTGGAGACTTTTTTGTGGGAGAAAAGGATGCGCATTGTGGTGATTGGTTCTGGCGAGAGATATTATCAGGATTATTTTAATTATATCAAGGCTAAATATCCATATCTATCAATAATATATATAGGTTATAACGAAATGATGTCGCATGCGGTTTATGCGGCAAGCGATTTTTTGATGATTCCGTCGCGCTTTGAACCATGCGGCTTAACGCAAATGTATGCCATGAAATACGGTGCATTGCCTGTAGTCCGCGCCACTGGCGGGTTGGCAGACACTGTGCATGAATTTGTGCCAGACTATAAGACAGGAAATGGTTTTGTCTTTTGGAACTATAATGCTGATGAGTTTGCCCATGCGCTGCATAGAGGATTGCTGCTGTATGATGCGCCGGAAATGCTTGATATAGCTCGCAAAAATGCAATGAGCGAAGATTTTTCCTCATCGAAAAGCGCCGATGCTTATTTGGAAGTGTTTGAGTGGGCATTGGAAAAAGTAAGATAATAATATTTAAAATTATAATTAACTTGATTTTATAACTATTTTATTTATAATAATATTATGGCAACATTGCAGAAAATAACGCCAAACCTTTGGTTTGATAAACAGGCAGAAGAAGCTGCTAATTTTTATGTTTCTATTTTTAAAAACTCACGCATTGGGCAGATTACCCGATTTGGCAAGGAAGGTTTTGAATTTCACGGTATGCCTGAAGGTTCGGCAATGACCGTCAATTTTTGGATTGAAGGCATGGAATTTATTGCTCTGAATGGCGGTCCCGTTTTCAATTTTACCGAAGCTGTTTCGTTCATTATCAATTGCGAAACTCAGGAAGAAATCGATTATTACTGGAACAGCCTGCTTGCGGGCGGCGGCAAGGAAAGCATGTGCGGCTGGCTGAAAGATAAGTTTGGATTGTCGTGGCAGGTTGTGCCGACTATTTTAAATGAAATGATGGCTGATACCGACGCAAAAAAAATACAATGCATGAGTAATGCCATGTTTCAAATGAAAAAGCTGGATATGGCTGTTTTAAAACAGGCTTACGAAGGTGTAGAGTAAAATAAATACCAATAGAATTATTAAAAAAAAATTCATAAACCAAACATGTAAAAACATTTTTTATTGTTATAAAATTAACGGAGACTAACTATGGTTACCTTTTTAAATAATGGAAATAAGCAAGGATTGGTTGCAATAAACCATTGGCAACCGAAATGCTGGATTAATGTAACTTGTCCTACACAACAGGATAAGGATTATATAATAAACGAGTTAGAAGTTCCGTTAGATTTTCTTTACGATATTGAAGACATTGATGAACGTCCGCGCATTGAAATCGAAGACGGCTGGATTTTGATAATTATGCGGATTCCAATCAAGCAGGACGAATCAACTCCATTTGCAACTGTGCCGCTTGGAATTGTGATGCGTGGCGATGTTATTGCGTCGATTTGCTTTTACAACAACGATGTAATTCCCGATTTCATTCTCTACACTCAGCGCAAATCCATATTTATTGACAACAATTATAATTTTTTGCTGAGGCTTTTTCTTTCATCATCTGTTTGGTTTCAAAAGTACTTAAAGCAAATTAACATCAATATAAAAATGGCAGAAAAGGAACTTGAGAGGTCTATTAAAAATGAAGATTTGCAAACGCTTCTGAAAATTGAAAAATGCCTTGTATTTTTTATAACCTCGCTCAAAGGCAATCATATTTTGCTTTCTAAATTAAAAAATCTTAAGGTAATGGATTCCGAATTTGATGCAGAGCTGCTCGAAGACGTTGAAATTGAGCTGAAACAGGCAATTGAGACCACGAATGTGCATAGCGATATTTTAGCTGGAACGATGGACGCCTATGCTTCGATTATCTCGAACAACGTGAATGACATCATGAAAAAGCTGACTTCGATAACCGTTGTGCTAATGATACCAACGCTTGTGGCAAGTTTATACGGCATGAATCTCCGCAACAATCTTGAAGATTCCGCTTACGGCTTTCTGTTGGTCATGGGTATTACTCTGATGTTAACTTTGATTGGCGTTATCTTCCTCCGCCGCCGAAACCTGTTGTAGAACGTAAATAAATACTTCCCATTCTTAGCAAAAGTAGTGGGAAGTATTTTAAAATGGCCACCCTTCTCCCTCATTCTGCTACCACAAAGCCAGCGGTGTAGTCTTTTGTCGGGGTGTGCATGATGATAGTGTAAGCGCCTTCGCTGTATTGACTTATGTCGATTTCGCATTCATACAGGCGCTCATCAGATAAATTTACTTGCCAAGTTTTGACGGTTGCGGAATTGCCCGGAACATCGACTATATCCAAACTGTGTCCGCCTGCCTCGAGTGTTTGGCAGCGAACGTAAAGCGTTGATTTTGCGGGATTTACAAGAACATGCACGTATGGCACATTGCCCTGCATTATCAACCTCTCGCCGCCTTCACGGCATATATCAAGTGTGATATAGCCGTTTATCGTGTCCAATTGCTCTAACTTCATATTATCCGAGAAGTTAACCTCATTTATGACAATGCCCGAACTGTCAATATCGCCGAGCAAAACATCGCCTTTGATTGTGCATAATAGCGCTTCTTTGCCTTCGACAAGCTCAGGCAGCGGTATATTCGTAAGTGTTGTATTTCGCATATTGTTAGCGATTGTGCTTGTTGCATTCGTTGGATAATATATATTTCTATCCATTTCTATAACTAACTTATCTATATACAGGTTAGAGGCTGCTACGTCTTTATCCGCTGTGATATATATCGGTATTTCGTAATTTGCCGCATTTGGGCTGACTAATTTATGCTCGCTTGCTCGAATTATAAATGTTGCTGATGGCATTGGAATGGCTTTAAAGTTCGCCACTAACACACTGTCTTTTATGATGGTTACGCTATCTATTGCACTTGTTGAAATGACATTGCCCGCCTCATCTGTCCAGTTTATGAAAAA
>JAVBOP010000183.1:0-22998 GCA_031550405.1 Kapaibacterium sp. (SeqCode) | reverse complement strand
TTTTTCATTTTCTTAAAATCCCTTCTAATGATAAGTTTAAAAAAAGTCTGAAAGTATTTTAGAATAGTAATAATAATTTCCTTCAGGGTTGCCGTCCCAAAATATTAACGTATCGTCTATATTGCTAGCATTCCATAATATTGATGTATTTTGTAATGCTTCGTTACGAGTAAATTTAAAATACCACTCCTCTGTTTCACTATGAGGCAAAAAAATATTACACTTTCGCCAGTTTAATAATGTTTCATCCTGGTCATATATTTTTAAAGTGCCTCTTCGCAAAATTTCATCCTCTTCATATAGATGAGTTCTTTTGCAAACCTCATAATCAATGTTATCATTAAGCTTATGTAAAAAATTAATTTGTGTAAAAAATGTATTTTTTACAATCTCATCTGAATTTTTATCAAGTGTACTTGTCCATGTCCAAACAACATATTTACCACCTCCAGAAGACTCCTCTTCGCTACAACCAACTATTATTAAAAATATAATTAACAGTGATAATATCATTATTTTTTTCATATCAGTTTCCCCCTTTTATAATTTTTTAAGATTAATGATTTCAATTTCATAATAAGTTTGCGATTGCAAATCTTGCTTTTTTGTGATAGAGCCATAAGCTTCAACAGAATCATTAACACGGAGAGTATCATTATTTATGACCACTTCTCTATCATACCATAAATGATTTACAGTTATAATATAGTTCAAAGAATCTGTTTCAATTGCGGTTACTACGCCCGGCAAACATGGATCTGTTGTACAAGGATTAGGAATTTCTGTTAATTTGCCAGTAATTGTTTTTTTATCTGGCATTTCTTCATTTGGTTTAGTGTCGTCATCTGTGCAACTTATCGCTGCGAATGCGAAGACTAAAAACATGCACAGCATTAATGAATATTTTTTCATAATTCCCTCCGTATTGGAATTAAAAGGTTTAAAAAATTGTTTTTTTAATTTGTAGCGCATAATATGCCTCCATTTATGAATATTTTTTAATAATCTATATCGTTGTTGGTTGTAATGGAAAGTTGTTGCGCAGCAGAACAGTGAAAGGTATTTGTGTGTGTTCACCATTCTGCCGCTATTGTTCTTCGATTTCTTGTATATCCATTTCCCTTTTTTTAAATTTCTATTAATTCTCTGTAACTATTTTTTTTTGATAATTACAACGATATTGTCATTTCTTTAGGCATAAAAGTACAACATACTTTTTATATGTGCAAGAAATATTTTTACCGCCATGTCTTTTATTTTTATTTGTTTCAAAATAGTAAATGTATTAAAAGCGTCATTTTTTTCATTGCTCTTAAACAAAAATTAAAAATAATTAATAAAATCAACCTTTTATTCCCAATAAATATTTTGCTGTATACAGCCTGTTTTTCTTCAAATCTATTATAACATTACGTCTTGTTCACACAAATCAAATGATTTACGGTTAATGAAAATACAATAAACGCTAAAAACATTACATCAGTTTTGTCGCATCGGGCGAAAATCCTCCTAAATCTGAGAACATATAAAATCGCATGCAGGTAAGGATTAAACTTTTGAACGACAATTGTTTTGCTGGCAGCAAAAAAAAGCGTATATTTACACTTCTTGTTTTACAATCTCTGCATTGCTATTGGTATTTTGACTTATTTTTGGAATATAATTTGATAGCTAAAGCTACGATTATTATTGGGCAATCAAGCGATTATGCAAAATCGGAATGAATGCCTTACTTGCTTAACAACAACTTTGGATAATGATAAAGAGCGGCAGAGAAGAAAAAAAAATTCTATTCTTTTCGGTTTTATTTGTTTTTTTAGCTATAAGCCAGCTTAAAACGCAAACTAAGGCGGAAAGCTCATATTACAATCATTCTAACCTGTGGATTTCTTCCCACTTATTACCTTACTATCTGTTTAATACTTCATTTTTTCTTTCGATGTTTGAAGGTGCTGATGCTGATATGCTGGCGATGCTTGATGATATTGAATTGGACAATAGCAGCCAATATCAGGATTATACAACCTTAGCCATGCAGACTACAGAAGAAAGCGCAGATACCACAGGCGATTCGACATCTCGCTATTATCAGGATCTGGATATAGAAGACAGGACTATTTTCGACCGCTATGAACGCAGCAGGGATAAATATTTCTTTATGCGTCCGCCTGTTATCGGGCGGGACAGACAGTATAAGCAACAGTTGCGGGATATATCGCCCAAAGGCTACTCATATAAAGGCACGCTTGACAATTCAGGCGATACAATGCGCGCAAACGAGACATTCAACGGCAAATACGACATAGATTACCAGTACCCATTGAATTTGGACACATATCTTGCCGGCAGGAAACAAAAACTGCAGGCGCAAATATGGGATTCGCTCACAAGCGGATATGATGTCAAGAAGGCGCTTTCTCGAGGCGATCTTGCTTTTTTGCTTGGACAGGCGACGGGTTTTGCCATACCATTGCCGCCCAATCCGGTATTGAACATATTTGGCAAGCCTGAGTTATCGATTAATGTTAACGGTCAGGTCAATGTATCTATCGGCTGGGAATGGCGGGTGCAAAATCTGGGCAGCATGAGCAGTACCGGCAGCACCCAAAGTTCGCCATTTTTCAGGCAGGATGTGAGGGTAAACGTCGGTGCCAAAATAGGCGATAAACTAAAGTTTAATATAGATCAGAACACAAGGAATCAGTTCGATTTTGACAACAAGTTCAAGTTGGGCTATGAAGGCTATGAAGATGACATAATCAAGCGCATAGACGTGGGCAATATCAGCTTCAACATCCCATCTATTTTGATAGGCGGCGCTTCGGAACTGTTTGGCGTGTCGGGTACTTTCCAGTTCGGTCCGCTATATTTGCAGGCTTTTGCCTCGCAGCGCAGAGGGCAGAAGAAGATGGTTAATGTGAATGGCGGCACAAGCAAGCAGTACTTCTCATTGCATGCCTATCAATTTGCCGAGAACCATTTTTTCCTTGATACCGCATACAAGGCAGTATACAACGAATATTTCAAAAATTCCACGCCGCTCATACCCAAAAGCGCATCATCGCTTCGTATCAAGCAGATACAGGTGTGGGAGGCATCTACCGACCTGACCAATGCCAATATCGCCAATGCCGTTGCCATTGCAGACTTGCCGGGGAAGCGGCGCAAGATGGGGGAGGACTGGGACGCCTCGATAAAGCAGGCTACGATAAAAACGGGCTCTGTTGAAAAAGGCAGGTTTATGCTGCTGGATTCAATGAACTATATTATTGACTATAACCTTGGTACTCTTACGTTCAAAAATTTCAGAAGAGATAGATACTATGCGGTGTCGTACCGTGTAGAGGGTCAAAGCACGGATACGCTTGATGACGTATATTATGGCTATTTTTCTGATCAGATCGGATTGAAAGACACATTGATACTGAAGCTGGTATATCGTCCCAACCTGTTGCCTACCTATAAGACATTATGGAGCAGGCAGATGAAGAACAAGTATAACATAGGCTCCTCCAATGTCAATATCAATGATACATACATAGGTGTGTGGTATACGCGCAAGACTAATGATTCCACGGACTTGCTTGAAGGCGCAAGCGACAAGATAGTTACCATACTCGGCGTTGACAGAGTAACCAATTCAACAGGTGCGGCGCCTCCGGATGGACAGTTTGACATCAATATAGGTGCATTCTTTGATCAGCAGCGGGGTGAAATAACATTCCCGCATACAGAGCCTTTTGGCGATGGTCTGCGGGATTATTTCTCTAAAATTGGCAATCCCGAACTTGCAGAAATGTATGTTTACGACCAGATATATGATACCACAATAGAGGTTTCCCGCAAGAATACTGCAAGAGACCGGTTTATCATATCCGGCGAAATGACAGGCAAGACAAACAACAGCCGCATTAATCTGAATGCCTACAACCTTTCGCCGGGTAGCGTGAAAGTTACATTAGATGGCGTGCTGCTTCGTGAAAATGACGACTATATCGTTGACTACTATACAGGAGCATTGACTATGCGCAACCAGCGTGCAATGCAGCCTAATGCCAATCTTGTGGTGGAATACGAGCAGCAGGATGTATTTACAAGTTCAACAAAAACCATGTATGGCGTGCGTGCTGATTATGAGCTGTTCAAGAACAGGAACATGACGGCAAAGCTGGGCGGCACATTCATACGGTACCAGCAGGCAAAAATATCCGACAGGGCAAGGCTTGGCGATGAACCTATTGCCAACAGCATGCTCGGCTTCGATTTTAATATGAATATGAATGCGCCATGGATAACAAGCATTTTAGATAAACTGCCATTTTATGACACTAAAGCACCTTCGAGCATAAACCTGTTTGGCGAATGGGCAATGGTTATGCCTACTCCCAACCGTGTAACCTCTGAAATATCATCTGATAATAACGAACCTGTTGTCGAGATAGACAATTTTGAGAATGTGATACGCCAGATATCTTTCGGCATGACACCATCGCAATGGCAGCACGGGTCGCAGCCTATATTGCCGCAACTGTATGGGCTTGACCCGAATATGAGCGAAATAGAGCAAAGCGATACGGTATCCCGATACCGGGGACGCCTGTTCTGGTACCAGTATCCTGTTGGGCGTGTACCCAGAAAAGATGTATATCCCAAAGAAGAGACATATCAAACAGGTACGCAATACATAAATGCACTGTATGTGGAGTTTAATCCGGCATATAGAGGCATATATAACAAAAATGCCAGCTTCTTAGATAGCAACAATGCCGCCTTTAACCCTAACGATACGTTTTACTCTAGACCGGAGAACAAGGGCAAGGTATGGGCAGGTTTTCAGCGCTTGGTGCCTTCGTACAGCTCCAACTTCGATAATGAGAATATAGAGTATATAGACCTCATGATTAACATCGAATATATGGATGTTAACAATGCGAAGATGTATATTGATATCGGCATGATATCTGAAGATATTATACCAAATGGGATAGGTGATACCGAAGACGGCATAACAGATGCCAATCCGCTGCCTAACGGCATAACAGATGAAGGTGAGGATGTCGGTATAGATGCCATGGATAACGCGAGAGAAAAAGAAACATATCCGCCGCCGCTCAATGAAGAGGCAGATCCTGCAAGAGATGATTTTTATTTCGATTTTAGCAAAAGCAGGCAGGATAGAGACAATATATCTACTAACGATTATATCAAATACAATAATTTTGAAGGCAATTCTTCAGCCGAAATAGGGCTATTCCCCGATAAGGAAATGATTAATCCCGTTAATGGCTCGACCCTGTCCCTTGACAACAGTTACTTCACTTATGAAGTCAAACTGCAACATGACCACAATGCAGATAACCCACAGGTAGTTGGCGGCAATCTGAGCAAAAACTGGATACAGTACCGCATACCTGTGCGCAAGCCGGATGCCATAATCGGCAATCCTCAATTCTCAAATATACAGTATATCAGGGTACGCTTCGCCGGCGGATATGCCAAATTGATCATTGCCGACTGGAAATTTGTTGGCACTACATGGCAGCGTATGAGCAATTTTCAGGATAATTTCGATCCCAACGACAGCACCTTATCCATATCCTATGTCAATCTTTGGGAAAATTCAGGCGCACCAAACTACTATATAATGCCGCCGGGTGTATCGCCTCCCCGCATGCTTAGCAATAGCGATAATACATACGATGCAAGGCAGAACGAGCAGTCGCTGTCCTTATCCGTCAAAAACCTCCGCTGGGGCGAAGAGCGTATGGCAGTGAAGATATTTAATGACTATGACCTGTTCAACTACAAAAAGATGAAGTTCTTCCTGCATGGCGATGGCTCCATGCCGTTTGATGTTTCGGCAGGCAGCAAGGCTAAGGGCTATGCTTTCATAAGATTTGGCATTGATTCCGGCAACTATTACGAGTACAGGCGGCCTCTGATTAAAGACTGGCAGGAGATTGAGATTAATCTGGCAGACCTGACGGCTATCAAGCAGGTACGTGATACCATGATGCTTTCGGACAGGCAGACATTCCCTGTCCCAAATGACCCGTATGCTCATTTTACGATAAAAGGCAATCCCATATTGACAAAAGTTAAATTTGTGGGATTAGGCATTGCCAACCCGTCCGACGCTTTTCAGGAGCTGACAACCACTATGTGGGTAAATGAGCTTAGGCTGCTGTCTCCCGAAAGCTCCAAAGACTGGGCAGGTATTGCCACATTCAGCTCAACCCTTGCAGATCTTGGCACTGTTAATATGTCGTTTTCCAACCGCGAGCCGAACTTCCACGGATTAACCGACCGTTATGGCACCAGAAGCAGGACAAGGGACTGGAATATAGTGCTGACGGGCAATGCGGAAAAATTTGCGCCGCCCAGCTTCAAGCAGGCGAAGATACCAATAGCATACCAGCACTCCGAGAGTATGGAGAACCCCAAATATGTGGCTTCAAGTGATATTGAGCTGGAAGCTGCTGCTGCTGTTGCATACCGCAAGGCTATAGATGAGGGGCAGTCGCCCGCGGCTGCCGAGCAGGCTGCTGAAGATGTCAAAACACGCTCGCAGACGCTGAAGGTGCAGGATGGGTGGTCGCTCACGGGCGTTAAGCTTGGAATACCGGTAAAGCATTGGCTTGTCAATGAAACCGTGAACAGGCTTACTACAACTTATGCCTATTCACAGATATTTGAGCGCTCGCCTATATATCAGGAGCGGTTCAGCTGGGTGTGGCGGCTAAATGTCGGATATACCCTGCCTATACCGGACTTGCTTACCGTTAAGCCGCTGGCATCGTCCATAAAGCCGGAGACAGCATTCATTGGTGCATACAAGGACTGGAAGCTGAACTTCCTGCCTTCAAATTTTGCATTCAACCTTGACATGCAGCGAAGAAGGCAGACAGAGCAGTCCCGCTATTTAGACATGCCAAGCCCTGTTGTGCGTGAATTTTCAGCCAATAGAGGCATGAACTTTAACTGGAAATTATCTCAGGGAGGTTTCTTGAGCCCTACTTTCGATTACAGCTTCGTAACGGGCAGCACTATGGTGCCATTCGAACTGGATGAGTTTGGCAGGCAGCGCACAGGAAGCCAAATATCTGACCAGATATTCTTTAACAATGGATTTATAGATTTAGGCAGCAATAATACCCATCAGCAGAATGTTACCATGAATATCAAGCCTATATTGCCAAATATCATAGGGTTAAACAGGTTCATTGATATGACGGGCTCATATACATCCAACTACCAATGGCAGGACCCTTTGCAATCAGACCCGGCTATAGCTGATGCAGCCAAAAGCGCCTCCGTCAATAGCTCCATACGGTTCAATCTGGCGCTTAAGCTAAAGGATATGGGCAATAGCATATTTGGCGCTCCGCAGGCTACATTTGGTGCCGGCAAGGCAAAAACAGGCACAACACCCGAACCGCCCAAATCAATATTGAGTGATATAGCCAGTGTGGTACAGACTATATTTTTTGACTGGGACAGGATAAATTTTGCATTTACCCAATCCAATGCGTCTGTAAATCCGGGAGTATATGGCGGCACAGGCTTCGATAATTTTTGGGGCAGAACCATGACATTCCGCGATAGCGAGATGAGCCGCGGTCCAAGCACTGCCTATCAGTTAGGCTTAATATCCAATCCGCACGGTGCATTCCACATGGTAAAATCGAGTGCATTCCCATGGTTCAAGTTTGAAACAGAGACGGGTTTGCGCCCGCCAAATGCCGTGTTCCAAGATAATTTCAATCAGCAGAGCAATTTCGACATCAAGACTTCACGCCCGCTGTGGAAGGGTGCAACTCTTGATTTGAACTGGAAGACCTCGAGAGGATATAACCGCAACCAGACAGTGGATACTGACGAGTTTGGCAACCCTACATTTTCCAACATAATAGCGATGGATAACCTGAATAAGACATTCTTCACCGGTCCCAGTTTCTTCGGCTTGCATACGTTCGGAAATTCCATAGACAATGTTGTTGATATATTTAATGAAAAGCGGGTTGCTATCGATAATTCGGATATGGACGACTTAAGCAAAAATCAGGCACTGCACAGGGCTTTGTCCGAATCATTCTATGAAGGCTTGGAGGCATTTTCCATAACCAGCGGCGAGATTGGCAAGTTTTTGCCCAACATCAACTGGGGACTTCGCTGGGAAGGCTTGGAAAAATGGGGAATATGGAATGATCTGGTAAAAAGAATGTCCGTTGAACACGCTTATAACTCCATGTACGTAGAGACGGCTCAAATCACAGACAACGGGCGCTCGGTAACCAACCAGACTGTCAATTACGGCTTTGCGCCGCTGTTCGGTGTATCTGCAAGCTTTGACGAGAAGATTATGAAAGGCGTTTTGACGGCAAGTTTAAAGTGGTCGGAAACAACAGCATATTCGGCAACCACAGCCTCTGGAGCAATAGTATCTGTTCAACATACAACCGATATTACCGCACAGGCAAGTTATGTCCTTAAAGGCTTCAGTTTCCCGCTGTTCGGCATTAATCTGAAAAATGATTTAGAATTTAGCTTTATATTCACATACAAGGATAATAATACAGGCACTTATGATGTTTTGGACAGAGGCAGTTTTACGGGCGATAATGCAAATGGACGCACGCTGACAGGCAATACTCAATTTGTTGTTGAACCAAGGGCAAGATACAACATAAGCCAATTGGTAACTGCTGCATTTTTCATGCGCTATGAAGGCACGTTCAACGAGGGCGCCGCCAATCCGGGCTACCACACTATCCGAGTTGGTTTAGACATAGTATTGAATATTTCCGGCGGCAGATAATCTTTCTGCATGATTATTAAAAAAAATTCATAAAACATCTTAAATATAAAGATAATATCATGAAAATTAAAAAGAATAATTTATTAGTTGTTATTGCATTTATTGCAATGCTTGGCAGTGCTAATATGCCTGCAATAAGTGCATCAAGAGGATATGATGTGCTGAGCTACAATTTGAAATTTGATTTAACAACTATGCTCGACAGTACTTCGCAGGAGCCCAATAAGCGGCAGTTTCAGGCGCAGGCTGCTATTACCCTTATGGCATTGGCTAATGGCTTGGATAGGGTGGAGCTTGATGCCAACAAGTTGAATATACAGTCTGTGCTGCTGAATGGGCAGGTATACATATATTTCGAGGTGGTGGACAGCATTTTGAAGGTTACTTTAGACAATCCGATTGATAGTGCCGATATTATCACTCTGACTATAGATTATATCTATAACAACCCTATAAATCAGGGACTTGTGTATGGCAAAACCCAAACATCAGCCGCATCGCATCTAAGCGTGTTTACAAATAACGAGCCGAAATATGCGCAATACTGGTTTCCATGCAATGATGTGCCGGATGACAAGGCTGCTTCTGCTATAAGTATCGAAGTACCATATAGTTATACTGCTGTATCCAACGGCATGCTTGATTCTATCCGCTATAATGTGCATCATACTGGCGATGAGGCTGATACTGTTGCAGCGACTTTTTACTGGTCGGATACCTCGCAAGTAGCAACATATCTCATGTTTTTTGCTGCCTCCGATTTTGTCAAATATAGCGAATGGGCGGTCATCGAAAACTCTACTCCAAAAGATTCCATACCGCTCGAATACTATATGTGGCAGGAAGATTATAATGGCACAACCCATAATGCCAAAGCTGCTTTTAAAAATACGGCAGATATGATGAATATTTTTTCATCATTATTCGGCAGGTATCCATTCGGAAAATATGGAATTGCAGTTGTAGACTACCTGTTAGATGGGCATGAAGGCATGGGTATGGAAAATCAGACGATAACGGCTGTCGACAGGCAGTGGATTGAATCGCCAAATTATTATATTGGCGGATTGGCGCATGAACTGGCACATCACTGGTTCGGCAATTCCGTTACATGCGAGACATGGTCGGATATATGGTTCAACGAAGGCGGTGCAAGCTGGTCGCAGGCAGTATATGCCGAAAATATGAATGGCACTAAGGATGAGAAAAGATATTATGACGAGATGTTCTGGCAAGGATACAGGTATTTATATTATGCTCCAAATTATGCGAAAAATGTATCTATTTACTCGACTTATGAGGTTGTAGGCGATGATATGTTTTTCACAAATTATGCCAGAAATATATATGAGAAGGCTTCATGGGTATATCATCAATTGAGCGAAATAATAGGTAAAGACCTTATGTATAGCATACTTAGAGAGCTTTTAGATGAGTATAGGTACAAGAATATAAGTACTGAAGAATTTACAAATTATTTTATCACGCGGGTGGATAATCCAAGTGTTGATTTGGATACATATTTTACGCAGTGGCTGTATCAGGCGGGCTATCCGAAATATGAAATAACATCTGAATCCAAGATGCAGGAAGACGGCAAGACTAAGATTACTGTCAACTTAGCTCAAATACAAACAGGCAACAATATTCCAGAAGCATTTGTTATGCCGCTTGAGTTCATACTGTCAAATTCTGACACGGCATTTACTTTTACTGCTGTAAATAACGCTCGGGAGCAGCAGTTTGAGTTCCATCTTGATACATTAGTTACGATTAATTCGATAGCAATAAACACCGATAAAGTGCTGTGTACATTTACAAACAACCATTCGGGCATTGATGAGGCGCTGGCTGGCGAGCTGCTTGTATACCCAACGCCCGCAGGCACGCATGAAAATATTTTTGTGAAATACCCAGATCATTGCATTGAAAATATAGAATTATTTGATATTTTTGGGAAAAGAATTGATACAGGTATGGATATTGATTCTGAAACCGCAACAATAAATATAAGCAGTCTTGCAAACGGTATCTATTTCATAAAAGTAAATAACAGCATAATAGAAAAAATTGCAATAGACAGATAAGCAATTGGAAAATATAGGTGTTAAAAGATTATTACAAAATATTGGGATTAGACAAAACAGCAACGGCAGAGGATGTGAAAAAGGCATACTACGAGCTTGTGAAGAAATACCATCCCGATAAAAACCCTAATAATAAAGCCCGACACAAATATTATCAAATTACAGAAGCATACAGCGTTCTCGGGGATTTGGACAGGCGGCTGGAATATTCTATCCAGCTGTTTGACTATTACCATGCCGATTATCAACTGGACGAAAAGGATATTGCGGAAATAAAAGAAGTAACGCAGAAAATGCTCGCAAAGAGATAGAACATTAGAATTATTAATTTTTATTCATTTTTAAAACAGCAACTCAATGGCATCAACCATAAATAAGACCTTCAAAACAAGCAAAACAGCTGATGAAACCAGACAAATCGTAAACAAGTTAATGCTCGACATGCCTGCGCTAAAGGCGATTGTGGATAATGTGGAATGGCAGGGCAACAAACTGGTTTTTAGCTCCAAAATCGGAGACGGCACAATAACTGTACTGGACTACAGCATCATTGTTTTCGTCAACCTTAATTTCGTCGGTTCGCTTGCCAAGGGGCAAATAGAGCAAACCTTAGACAAAGAATTTTTAAAATTAAACGAATAACTGCCATGCCTCGAAAAAGCTGGCTCTCCGCTTTAATTTCTGAAGTATAGCTTGAAATTAATGACAGGGCGATTGGGCGGGGCATCGGACGACTTGTATTCTGGAAGGAAAAAACTGCGCTCATTGCCCAAAATCAATGGCTCAGGAATATATTCTCCCGGAATCTGGTCAACAAGCACAATGTTTTCCGGCTTATCTTCACTGATATTTATAGTTATGGCGGCGGCGGTGTTCTTTATCAAACCATCAGGTTCGTTCTCCGTTCTCATAAAATACAGACTCTTGGCATTGCCTCGACTAGTAATCTGTTTAAGCGAATCATCTTCGAAAATAATCTCAATCTCATTGCCTGCGAGCTGGTCGACCTTGTCTGCATAAGTGGTGTCTTCATTAGTGATTGCAATTGAATTGCCTATAGAATGAATTTTTTTTAATTTTTCTTGAGACATAAAGACGGTTATCGAATCGGCATGCAGTTGCGTAGAGTTGTACCAGACAATGGGTTGCTCGCGCAATATGAAATACTCCTTCTGCCTGTAAAAATATCCGTCATTCGCCTTGACACGCATGTCGTTTCTTATAATCTCCACGTTCTGCTTAAATCGGTAATACTCGTCGGTTTTGCTGCGGAATGCCTCCATAGTATCAGATTTTGCAGTCAATGTATCGAACGTTATAACCGCTTCTGCAAGAGTATCGCCATCAAGCGCCTTCGTTCTAACTGTATCTACCTGAAACAGGACAGGATTTCCCCATGCAAGCGAATAGTTGTCTTTGTAGATGTTAATCACGGTATCGGCAAGCAGAAACGTGTTCGAGTGCCTGCTCTTTATCAGCACATTATGAGCCGCCTTGCTGTCTTCAGTTTTCCTGTCGTGCGTTATAAAATCGCAATAGATAACAACCGAATCATCTGTCAGAACCACATCGTCATGGAAATTTGCTATTAGGGTTCTGGTCGAATAGTTGCCGCGCTTTGCCTTCAAGGTTGTGCCTTTATCCTGTATCGTTACGCCATTTTTAGCATCGGCGATATAAGTATTGCCATTATACAGGACAAGCGGCGATTTCAGAATTATTGTATTCTGGGTGATAACAACATTGCCCGAAAGCTGGTAGGTATTCAGATTCATATACTGCACGGCATGGTCGCATGTAACCAAGACATTGCCCTGCTGAAGCTGCACATTACCGACAAGTGTGCGGGTGGCGCTGGTATCCGTACTTTCACCAAGCATTTCATCGGCATACTTCAGCACAACAGGCTCGCCCGATATGGCGGAGAGCCGCACCAGCATCAATAGAATTATAACACTCTTTATCATCATACTTATGTTCTTATACCCAACAATTATCAATTTCCAGTTTAATATGCAATACCCTCTACAAGAGGAGAATTATGTAACTGCCAATATTTACATAATGTTATACCTACCACTTCGACTGACGGGGTAGTTATATGAATAAATATTTACCTTCAAGTCCTCTTTAGGGGATTGAGGGGTAATACATCAATCCCCACCCAGCATGTCTTCCAAAGCTCCATGAGCTCGTCGAAGGGGCAAAACACCCCGCTGCTTCGCAGCACCCCTCTACAAGAGGGGAGTTATGTAACTATCAATATTTACATGATGTTATACATTCCCCTTCCATGAAGAATTAGATTTATAAATAAATATTTACCTTTAAGTCCTCTTTAGGGGATTGAGGGGTAATACATCAATACCCACCCAGCATGTCTTCCAAAGCTCCCTGAGCTCGTCGAAGGGGAAATTATTCAGAATCAGGATGCTCAGGATTTTAGGATTTACTCGATTCTTTTCCTGAAAATCTTTTAATCCGCTAAATCATGATTCAGACTGCTAATACCTCACCAATTTCGCCATATTCCAATTAGGTTTATGAAAAAATATTTACCTTTAAGTCCCCCTTTAGGGGATTTAGGGGTTATACATCAATACCCACCCAGCATGTCTTCCCAAGCTCCCTGAGCTCGTCGAAGGGGCAAAACACCCCGCTGCTTCGCAGCACCCCTCTACAAGAGGGGGATTATGTAACTGCCAATATTTACATGATGTTATACCTACCACTTCGACTGACGGGGTAGTTATATGAATAAATATTTACCTTTAAGTCCCCTTTAGGGGATTTAGGGGTTATACATCAATCCTGACCCATCATTTATTTAACTTCAACTGCACGCTTATCGGGCAATGGTCGGATACCTTTTCAGCATCAGTATCCGGCAGCGATACATTAAAGTCATACACAAACACGCTACCCTGCACAAACCGCTTGCAAGTGGTAGTACTGACAACGATATGGTCAATGGCATACAGATTCGATTGCTTGCAGCTTTTCACTTCTGCCGTCAGAAATACCAAGTTGGGGTTATAGATTATGGGAGTGAGCGTTGCATTGTTCTTGCGGGCAGGGTAGTCATTGAAATCTCCCATTATCACCAGCTCATTGCGCTTTTCAATCGACATCATCGAATCCGCCCAATTGGAAATAAGCTCTGCCTGCGCTGCACGCATCTCACGCGAGGCAAGCCGCAGCTCATCGGTTGAATCATAGCGGGATGTCGATTTGAGATGCACCACCATTATATCAAACTGATTCTTGCCAACAGATGCGCTGACAACATATCCCGGACGCGACCTGCCATTCATCGTGAGCGGCATATAGTCATGCGTTGATGTGATATTTATATGATCCTTATAAATAATCCCAACGTTCTGCTTGCCCGATTTATTAGACATGCAAGCCTTATAGCCCTCCAGATTGGCAATAATCTTATTAACCGCAGCCTCATTCTCTACTTCCTGCACGGCAATTATATCCATGCCCGATGAGGAAATAATATCTGCTATCTCTGCATAATCCCCATCGCTGCGGCTCACATTATCATCATGTCCATCGCCAAGCCACTGTATATTGAATGTACCGACAGTGATAAACTCCGAACTGCCTTCCTTAAGCTCGTTGCAGCCGGACAGGAGAGCGGAACATATCAAAACGTATGTCATTATCTTCATCATCACAGCCAATCCTTATGCCTGCTCTATTTCAATATGCCGGGTACATTCGTCCTCTGGGTCTGCCTCAATGCTTATCCTGTAATCATATTTGCTGATAAAGCCGAATGAACGCTCCGCCCATTCAACAAACTTAATGGTATCAGAATAAATATAGTCCTCGAAACCCATCTCCATAAGCTCGTTTTTATTTTGAATCCTGTACAAATCGATATGCAAAATAGAAACAGGCTTACCCAAACGTGTGCCGTCATATTGATTCACTATTGTGAAGGTTGGACTTGTAATTATTTGCCGTACATTAAACACATCGCATATCGACTTGACAAACTCCGTCTTGCCAACACCCAGATCGCCATAAAGCAGCACCATATTGCCGGGCATGAGTCTGGCAGCGAATCTGGCGCCAATATCAATAGTCTCTTGCAGGGATTTAGACAGTATACGCTCTACTCCCATATTCTCTCCGTTATTTTGTGATAGTAATATTTATCGTTGTTCCTGTGGCTGCAACCTCACCGGCAGCAGGCAGTTGTTCCATAACCAGTCCAGGCAGATAGGTCTCGTCTGAAAGATACTTTATCTCGCCAAGGACAAAGCCCGATTCCTCAATAGCAGCCTTTGCCTCTGCCAAACCAAGCCCTGTAACATTAGGTATCTTTATCTGGTTCTCCGCACCCTTACTCATAACAATGCCGACAGCTTCGCCATAAGGCACGCGTGCGCCCGCCGGTTTCCCCTGCAACATAACAGTATCCTTGCCAAACTTTTCGCTAAATTCATAAGACACATTGCCCAGTTCAAGCCCGGATTTAAGCAGTGCTACACGTGCCGTGCGCATAGTCAAGCCCGTGATATACGGCACAACCACTGTTTCCTTGCCCTTGCTGACCGTAACAAATATTGCCCGCCCGCTCTTAACCTGCGCATTGGCAGCAGGTGTTTGATTGACAACCGTACCTGATTTATACTTTTCGCTATAAACTTCCTTCACAATCTCTATGCCAAGCCCCTGCTCTGCAAGCCTGCTCTTAGCCGTTCCAAAGTCTTTACCCTGAATTTCAGGTACTATTGCTATGCCGTCGCTCGATGTGATGCCCGGAAACACAACCCTGTCTATCAGCAGGTATATCAAAAACAGCACTGCCGCATAAGCGATAACCACTGCTGCGTATGGCATGTATTTACCTTTTTTGAATAGATTTAGCAATAAAGTACTCCTTGCATTTAAGATAATATTATATTTAAATATTTTAATAACACCCCGCATTACTCTTTCATGTCGGGGCACATATTTTCATCCTGCATGGGTATAAACCCTTACGCCGCCACAAATATAGTGCCAGCAATTCCCCCATGCCGAAATGGATGAATGTTTTTATCACTTCATGGTCGGTAAACGTTGCACCTTCAATTCGCGTGGATGAACTGATACTTTCGATAGTAGCGATTTTCCTGTTTTTCTACGCTATTCCGTTTTCCTTCAAATCCATCAATCAATCCGATTAATTACAATATTCGTTGATTTGTAATAAAGTTGAAATTCAACTTTTCAGTAAAATTATCCATATTTTACCTATGTGTTATCCAAAAACAAATATATGAAATATTCACATTGTATCCATATTTTATCTGTATTTACTTCAGTAAAATTATTAACACAGTATATACACTATTTATGAATATATTTTAATAAATACAATATTTTATGCAAGAAAGTGTCTATACTTGCTTTGTATAATTATTGGCAATTTTTAGAAAATCTATGCTTAAAATAACAAATAAAGTATCGTATGTTGGAAAAATTGATTGGCAATTGCGAAAATTCCATGGCGAGCAATTAACCACAAATCGCGGAAGTTCTTATAATTCGTACCTTATCCAAGATAAAAAAAATGTACTTATCGATGGAGTTTGGGGACCTTTTGCAAAGGAATTTGTTGATAATTTGCAAAAAATTATTGACATAAAGTCGATTGATTATATTGTTGCGCTGCACGCCGAACCTGACCACAGCTCAGCTCTTGCCGATGTGCTTGAAATCATTCCCAACACCCCTGTTTACTGTACTGCAAATGGAGTCAAATCGCTGAAAGGCTATCATCACAAGGATTGGAATTTTGTTCCTGTGAAAACTGGCGATAAGCTGGATATTGGCGCTTCTGCTCTGACTTTTATCGAAGCGGCTATGCTGCATTGGCCTGACCAGCTTATGGCGTATCTCGACAGTGATAAAATATTGTTTTCGAGCGACGCTTTTGGTCAGCATTTTGCGACTGAATTTATGTACGACGATTGTGTTGATAATAGCGAGCTGATTTTTGAAGCGATGAAGTATTACGCCAATATTGTTGCTCCATATTCCAAAAAAGTTACGCAAAAGTTAGAAGAAATAGCAAAATTTAATCTTCCTATTGGTATTATTGCGCCAGCTCATGGCGTGATGTGGAAGCATAATCCTAATTTAATTTTAGAAAAATATGCAAAATGGGCAAATGCCTACAAAGAAAATCAGATAACAGTGGTGTATGACACAATGTATGGCAGCACTCGCCGCATGGCAGAAGTGATAGCTGAAGGAATTCGGGAAATCGACCCAAGTGCAACGATAAAATTGTTTCATTCATCCACTGCCGATAATAGCGATATTATCACGGAGGTTTTCCGTTCGAAGGCGATTTTGGTTGGCTCGCCGACTTATAACAGCGGAATCTTAAATTCAACAGCGGCGATGCTTGAAGAGCTGAAAGGCATTCGTATGCAAGCTAAGAAGGCAGCTGCGTTTGGTTCGTATGGCTGGGCGGCAAATTCTGCGAAAATCATAACTAAAATGCTGGAGGAATCCGGCTTTGAATTGCCTGAAGCCGCTTCTATTACAGCTAATTGGAATCCTGATGAAGCGGCTTTGGTTGCCTGTTTTGAATTTGGAAAAAAATTCGCTGCATTCGCAAAATAAATGCCAATTCGATGAATATTTTTTAATAAATCACGGAACAAATCAGATGCTAAAAATAAAAAAGCAAGGAATGGCGGATGGAGAGTATGATATTTCTATCGTCGAAGGCGTTGAAAATATTCAAGATATAAAGGATACCAATGCTGGATTTTTTGGCGATATTCTTATAAAAGGTAAATTGTCAAAAATTGATAATCGCTATATTTTTAACGGATTTGTAGAATGTCACGCGAATTTAATCTGCGATATTTCCGGCGAAGAATATGTCGAGTTAATTCGCGCTGAAATACAAACGGTATTTATCGAAAATGAAAAATTATTAAACTCTGGAAGTACTCGATTTTCCAAAAACTTAGATGAAGTCATAATTCATGAAAAAGATGAATATATCGATTTGACAGATGAAGTTAGGGATGCCTTATGTTTGGGCATCCCTATGCGTCATATTTCTCCGAAATACATTGGCAAAAGTTTTAGTGATTGTTTTCCAGAGCATTCCGCCGATAACATTCAAAAAGATGATGATGACCGATGGGAAAAATTAAGATCTCTTGATCTCCAAAACTAAAAAAATATTCATAATTCTTCCCAATGCAAAAGCAAAAATTATTTTGAATTTAGAGCATAGTGTCTAATTTTTCTATAATTTCCTGCTTGGAAACAATGCCGATAATTCTATCCGTTTCAGCGCCATTTTTGACAAATACTAAAGTGGGGATTGAACGAATACCATATTCGGCAGCAATTTCAGGAGAGTTATCTACATCGACTTTGCATATTTTTGCCTTTCCTGCGTATTCGCCAGCAAGCTCGTGAATGCTTGGAGCTATTGCCCGGCAAGGACCACACCACACAGCCCAAAAATCTATCAAAACAGGAATAGCCGAATTTTTAATTTCAGCTTCAAAGGTATTATCAGTTACTTCAATTGGCTCTATCATTATTTATTCACTTAAAAGTATGGTTAATAATATATTGCAAAAATACAGAAAAAATAGGTTACAGCCAAGCAATAAAAGCAAGAGTGTTATAAATATTTTCTGAAAAAATATTCATAAAGCTATTCCAGATATGTATATCCGAATAAGCCGGAACGATATATGGACAGAAATTCTTTGCCTTCTTGAGCAGTTAATTTTCCGGCTTTGACGGCGGAAGTTACCCAGCCCTCGACATCACGTACCAATTTTTTGGGATTATACTGAACATATTCCAAAACCTCTGCAACAGTTTCGCCGTCAATTACCTGTTTTATATTGTACTTGTCGTTGTCGATAGCAATATGCACAGCATTCGTATCGCCAAATAAATTATGCAAATCGCCAAGAATTTCCTGATAGGCACCAATTAAAAAGACGCCCAAATAATACGGCTCATTAGGCTTCAATGTATGCACCGGAAGGCTGTTTGGTGAATTTGTGGTTGATATGAAATTATCAATTTTGCCATCGGAATCGCATGTAATATCCTGCAAAGTAGCGATTCTATCCGGTCGCTCGTTCAGCCTGTGAATCGGAATAATTGGGAACAATTGATCAATTGCCCATGAATCTGGAAGCGATTGAAAGAGCGAGAAATTGCAAAAATATTTATCAGTCAACATTTTCGACAATTGGCGCAACTCGTCGGCAGGATGCTTGATATTGTTCACAAGCAAGCGAATTTCGGAAGCGATTGACCAAAATATTTTTTCCACCAAAGCACGAGTTTCCAAATCCAGAACGCCAAGACTAAAGCGCTCCAGCGATTCTTCACGTATCTGCTGTGCATCGTGCCAAGCCTCTAAAATACGGCTGGTTGGCAGGCTGTCCCAAATTTCATACAGCTCTTTGACAAGCTCGTGATGGTCGCCCTGTATCTCAAAATTTTCTTCCATCATTGAAACGGAATTAGCCTCAAGAACATCGAAAATCAGCACGGAATGATGTGCTGCAAGCGACCGGCCACTTTCTGTAACTATGTTTGGATGCGGCAAGTTATTCTTATCTGCTGCATCAACAATATTTGCGATGGCATCGTTTACATACTCCTGAATGCTGTAATTTATGCTGCTCGCACTATTGGAAGAGCGGGTGCCTTCATAATCAACGCCCAAGCCGCCGCCAATATCAACATATTCAACATTGCAGCCTAATTTATGCAGCTGGACATAAAAATTCGATGCTTCGCGGAAAGCCGTCTTAATCCTGCGTATTTTCGTAACTTGGCTGCCGATATGAAAATGAATTAATTTTAATGTATCCTTCATTTTATGCTTTTCAAGCAAATCAACCGCCTCGAGCAGCTCGCTTGACGTCAGCCCGAACTTGCTTTTATCTCCGCCACTATCTTCCCATTTGCCACTGCCCGAACTCGCCAGCTTTATGCGAATACCTATATTTGGATTTATTTTCAGCTGCTTGGAAACATCTATGATGCGCTTGAGTTCGTTCATTTTTTCAACTACGATAAAAATATGTTTACCCATTTTTTGGGCAAGCAGCGCTAACTCAATATAATCCTCATCCTTATAGCCGTTGCAAACTATAAGGGAATTTTCAGTGCTTATTGCAAGGACGGCGTGAAGCTCGGGTTTTGAACCTGCCTCAAGCCCAATATTAAATTTTTTGCCATGACTTATTATTTCCTCAACAACAGGGCGCATCTGGTTGACTTTTATAGGATATATGATAAAATTTTGAGCCTTGTAATCATATTCCTCAGCGGCAATTTTGAAGCAATTGGAAATGGTTTTTATTCTATCATCAAGAATATCCGGAAAACGCAGCAGCACAGGAGTAGGAACGTCGCGTATTTGCAGCTCTTCGATAAGCTCCATTAAATCGATTTCGGTATTATTTTTTTGGGGAGTAACGATGACATTGCCCTTGTCATTTATGCGGAAATAGCCAGCGCCCCAACCGTCGATATTATACAGTTCCGACGAGTCCTCAATTCTCCATTTTCTCACTTTATTTCTCCAAATATTTTTATGATAAACAGCACAATGCAAAAATAACAGAAAAAAGCAGAAGAACAAACAATTTCTAATTTTAGAAAAATTGCAATAGATTTATGAAAAAATATTCATAAATAATGATGAAAAAACATATTGGATTATAAGCTCTATATCGAAAATAAGACAGGCTTAAAAATTCTGTGATTGCAGGACAAGTATCCGCACAAAATTCATTATATTTGCAATATATTGATAGCAAGATAGAGATAAAATTGAAAGAATATAAATACCTGTCGCAAGTTAATATACCGCAAGACTTACGAAATTTAGAGGAAAACAGCCTACCAGAGATTTGCGATGAAATACGCCATTTTATGATAGATACGGTAACTAAAATCGGTGGACATCTTGGAGCTGGTCTGGGTGTAGTTGAGCTTACGGTTGCATTGCACTATGTCTTTGAAACACCTAAAGATAAGATTATTTTTGATGTTGGGCATCAGGGCTATCCGCATAAAATTATAACTGGCAGGAAGGAATTGTTGCATACTATTCGGCAAAAAGGCGGTATTTCCGGCTTTCCCAAAATTAGCGAAAGCGAGTATGATGCTTTCGGCTGTGGACACGCAAGTACCAGTATTTCTGCAGCATTAGGCATTGCCGTAGCGCGCGATTTGAATGGCGAAGACTTTAAATCCATAGCTGTTATCGGCGATGGTTCCATGACAGGCGGACTGGCATTTGAGGCGTTGAATAATGCCGGCGTCCAAAATCGTAACATCATTGTAATACTGAATGATAACAACATATCTATTGATGAAAATGTCTCGGCTTTCTCCCACTATTTCAATGACATCTTTTCTTCGCACAAGATTCAGTCATGGAAAAATGACATCTGGGATATTATAGGCAAGGGCGGCAGCCGCGGCGACAGGGTGCGCAAACTGGTTTCCCGTCTTGAGGGCAGCGTCAAGTCTATTATAACTCCCGGCATGCTTTTCGAGGCTCTTGGGTTTAATTATTTTGGTCCCATAAATGGGCATAACATTCATAAGCTCATTAAAATACTGCAAAATATCAAGACTATAAGTGGTCCTGTTTTTCTGCATATTGTTACTCAAAAGGGCAAAGGATATGAGCTTGCCGAACGAGATTTCCGCAGATTGCATGCGGTAGGTTCAATAGATAAAACTACGGGCGAAGCGCTCAGGGCTTCTGATATTAAGGCGAAAAAGTATCAGGATGTTTTTGGTGAAGCGGTGCAGGAACTGTTTGCAAGGGACGACAAGCTTGTTGCAATTTCAGCGGCAATGATTGAAGGCACAGGCTTGGAGAGCGTTGCAAGGAAATATCCAGCAAGAGTAATTGATGTTGGTATTGCCGAATCTCATGCCGTAACTTTCGCTGCGGGCATTGCTACGCAAGGCATAACCCCGATAGTTGCCATATATTCCTCTTTTTTGCAGCGGGCATTTGACAATATAATACATGATTGCGCCTTGCAAAATCTGCATATCGTGTTTGCCATTGACAGGGCTGGTCTTGTCGGCGAAGACGGCGCAACGCATCATGGTGTTTTTGATATTGCATACCTGCGCATTATTCCCAACATGATAATCGCCGCTCCAAAAGATGAGCAAGAGTTGCGTAACCTGTTATATAGTGCTGTTTACGAATATACAGGCTGTGTTGCCATACGCTACCCGCGTGGCAATGGTACAGGTGCTGAAAGCGGCGACATGCTGCCGATACCGCTCGGAAAAAGCGAGATTGTTGCTGAATCACATAACGGCGATATATGTATGCTTGCTATCGGGAAAATGGTCGATATTGCTTTAAATGTTCGCCAGATACTGTTGGAAGAAGATATAGATTCTACGGTTGTAAATGCACGGTTTATAAAGCCATTAGATGTTGGCATGCTTGACAGTATTGTGCTTAAATATAAATATATTTTCACGTTAGAGGATGGACAGAGACTTGGTGGTTTTGGTTCTTCTGTGCTGGAATATGTTACAGAAAAAAATTACAATAACTCTGTACATATAATCGGCATTGACGACAGATTCATTGAGCACGGAACAGTGGGTGATTTGTTACAGGACGCCCGCCTTGACGCCGTCGCTATATCCTCCACCATAACATCCGCTATCCTGTCATCGCCACAAATTTTATGAATATATTTTCATAAAACGTGCGGAGATGCCAGGATAATGTTTTATAGCCCTATTTTGGTTCTAATTCAATGATTGGAATTATCATCTCTTCTAACGATATGCCACCATGCTGGAAGCTGTCGCGAAACTTGTTTATGTAGTGGTGATAATCCGTCGGATAGACAAAATAATAATCCTCTTTTGCTATCAAATTGTTGACGGTCAATCTGTTCTGCGGTAGTTTGTACTGCGTTGGATCCTGAATTTGGAGAGAATGTTTTTTATCCGAATTTACATTTTTCCCGAACTTATAACGAAGATTGGTTGATGTGTCTTTATCGCCAAAAACTTTTACCCCGCGCA
>JAVBOP010000041.1:0-7270 GCA_031550405.1 Kapaibacterium sp. (SeqCode) | reverse complement strand
TTTATTAATTTTTGTTAATTTAATTGTCTACAATTCTGTAAACGCACAGCCTAAAAAGATTTATCCGATGAGCGTCGGAGCATATATTAACGGCAAAGTCGGCGTAAATGCGGCAGAAGTTCCTAACGGTGTAAAAAATGGAGTGCTGGTTTTAAATGGCGTCGATTTCGGTGCCGTCGGCTATTTTCCGTTCTCAAAAACCTCAAATACAGCGGGATTGCTGGAGATTGGCTATTCTTCATTCCCGTTCAAATTGGCAGCTGCTGGTAATTCAAGTATTGAATCCGATATTAAAATGAATTATGTTACAGTTTCGCCTCAGATTTATTTTTCTGGTTTCACTATTGGCTGCGATTTGGGTTTTCATGCAAGTACAGAGATAAAAAATAATAAATTTGAATTTGAAGATGAGGTAGGTGAATTTATGCTAAATATCAAACTTGGTGGCATGATTCCAATTTGGGTAACTGAAACAGGGCGTATAAACCTCTTACTTAAAGGTATTTATGCCATAACAGGTTCATCTTATGGAATAGGTGAAGATTTTGAATTTCACCCTGCATCGCTTGGTATCGGCTTAAATTATTTGTTTAATTTAAAATAAAATTATTAAAAAAAAATCATAAATCATGATAAAAGTGTATCTTAATAATAAAGAATTTGAGATAGAAGAAAATATTAATTTTAGTTCATTTATAAATCAAATCCATGAAAATATTTTTGGAATTGCCGTTGCGGTTAATAATAATATTATTCCAAAAAATAAATGGAATGAAACGATTTTATACAATGAAGATAAAATTATATTAATTAAAATTGCATGTGGCGGCTGATGCGGTTAATCGTTTTCTCTCATCCAGATTCTGTAAAAAATGAAGCGGATATTTTAATCTCGCTTTTTGAAAATGGCTTAAAAATATTACACTTACGAAAGCCAAATATGGATTTGGAAAATTATTTGAAATTAATAAATAATATTCCATCCGAATTTTATAATCGAATTGTTATTCATAATCATTATGAAATAATGGAAAATTTTAATTTCGCAGGATTTCACGTAAATATCAGTAAGCATATTAATATATTGAGGCTTAGGGAAATTGGAAATAAAATATTATCTTGTTCCTGCCATTCTTTTGATGAAGTTGTGATGAACAAAAATTTATTTACATATATTTTCCTAAGTCCAATATTTAACAGCATTTCAAAGGGAGAATACAATTCCAAATTTACGGAAGAGGCACTGCTCAAAGCCAAAAATGAAGGCATAATTGACCAAAAAGTAATTGCATTGGGCGGTATTAAATCTGATAACTTGGAAAAAATCTATAAATATGGTTTTGGTGGAGCTGCCGTTTTAGGCGCCATTTGGCAAACGACTGCCAGCAACACCATTAATAATTTCAAAAAATTAAAAGAAAAATCCAATCGACATGAATAATAATTTACTCAAATTTCAATTTATTACAAGTGAAACAGAAAAATATTCGCATATTGATGGAGCAAAAATTGCTATTGATGCGGGTTTTAAATGGATTCAACTTAGAATGAAAAATGTTGCTTTGAATGAAATTGAAAAAACTGCGGCGGAAATAAAGGAACTTTGCGATAAAAATAATGTTATTTTAATCATTAATGACCATCCTGAAATTTGTAAAAAAATTAATGCAAGCGGCATCCATTTGGGCAAAATGGATATGAAACCTGTTGAGGCGCGGCGTTTGCTGAGTCTTGAGAATTATGAAAAAAAATTCATAATTGGCGGCACAGCAAATAATTTAGACGATATTATGGAGTTAGCTTTGCAAGATGTTGATTATATTGGGCTTGGGCCATTTCGATTTACCTCGACAAAAGCCAACTTAAGTCCACTTCTTGGTCTCGAAAAATACGTAAATATTACAGAACAATGTAGAAATTACAATATACAAACTCCGATTATTGCAATTGGCGGAATAACGAAAAATGATATTCATCCTCTCATGAAAATTCGCGGAATTGCTGGTATTGCTCTATCTTCAGCGATATTAAATGCAGAAAATCCGCAAAAAGAAGCAAAAGAAATTGTTGGTTTTATGAATAAAAATTAATAAAATAGCAAGTATATGAAAAAGATACTGATAGCATTAATATTTTGTGCTTTGACAGGCACGGCTTTTGCTCAAAAGATAGATAAAGTCTATCTAAATCCCAATGATAGTACAGTAAATCGCTATCTTGTGATTAATCCTGCGAAAACACCATACATGGGATTTATGTTTTTAATTCCAAGTTTTAGTGAAACTCCAGAAATGGTTTTGGAGCAAACCAATCTGCCTAAAATAGCAGTGGAAAAAGGCATTTTGACTATTATTCCTACCTTTTCTACTGGTGTTTTGTCGATGGGAGCTGATCGTCTGACGCAACAATCGTTTAAAGAAATCTTAGCCGATGTTATTAATAAATATAGACTTACAGAGACGAAATTTCTTGTAGGCGGTTTTTCTATGGGCGGAACTTGTGCCGTAAAATTTGCAGAATTGGCTCATGCTAATAACTATAAATACAAGCCAGCGGCTGTTTTTGCGATTGATCCACCATTAGATTTTGAGAAATTTTATAATTCTTCAAAACGCACTATAAGGCTTGGGGTTGAATCGCCGCTCGCAAACGAAGCCAAGTATATGATTGAAAGAATTGAGCAAGAAATGGGTGGAACGCCACAAACTGCCTTGCAAAATTACTACAAAATATCGCCATATTCATACTCGGACGCAACTCAAAGTGCTATTAAAAATTTGATAAATACGCCAATCAGAATATACAGCGAGCCTGATATTAATTGGTGGATAAGGGAACGCGGCTCTGATTTGTACGAAATGAATGTGCTGGACGCTTCGGCGATGATAAATGAGCTGAATATGTTGGGCAACAAAAATGCAGAGCTAATACTTACTGAAAATAAAGGATATAGGTTTCGTCAAGGCACTAAAATCAGGCATCCACATTCATGGAGCATCGCAGAACCCAATGAGTTGGTGGATTGGCTGTTGAAATGAGAGTAGAATTGGTGAATATTATTTTAATAACAACGCCTTATTAATGCAAATAAAAAGATATACACAATATTTTAAGCCGACTATAAAAATTGCGCTGCCTATAGTTGTGGCGCAAGCGGGCGGACAGATAACAAGCATGGCGGATATGATTATGGTTGGCAATGTCAGCAGTTTGCACCTCGCAGCAGCATCGGTTGCCAACTATATATTTTTGGTTCCATTCCTGTTTGGCATTGGCTTGGCAGGAGCTATAACCCCTTTGGTCGGCGAAGCAAATGGCGAAAATAATCTTGCCAAATGCCACTCTCTGTTTGCTAACTCGATATATTATCAACTGGTTAACACAACAGTGATAACGGTGATTATATTTTTATTTGGCTTAGCAATTCCACACCTGCGGCTTGATGATGCCACTGTAAAGCTGGCAACGCCATATTACAATTGGCTTATGCTCTCATTCATTCCTTTCATGATGTTCTTTATTTTGAAGCAATATTTGGATGGCTTCGGATTGACTGTGTATGGAATGATAGCAACCATATCAGGCAACGTAATTAATATATTTTTAAACTGGATACTGATATATGGCAAATGGGGATTTCCCGCATTGGAACTAAACGGTGCCGGCATAGCAACGTGTATTTCCCGCGTGCTGTCTTTGGTTATCATTCTGGCTATTATGTTTGGCATCACAAAGTTAAAAGACAAATGGGTAATGCCGAAAATTAAGTTTTTTTTCATAAATGATATAAGAAAATTATATAAAATAGGAGTGAATATCGGCATCCAGCTATCGACAGAAATGTCGTCATTTTCGGTGCTGATTATTTTGGCAGGCTGGCTTGGCACAACAGCGCTGGCTTCGTATCAAATCATGATGAGCATATCAGGGCTGGCATATCTGTCGATGACGGGCATAGGCGGCGCTGCTACTGTTTTGATAAGCACGTATTCAGGCGAAAAAAACATAAGGAAAATCGTCGACGGCAGCTTTTCCATAATACTTTTAATGCTAATATTTGTAGTAATTTCTGCATCAGTTTTGATACTTACAAGGAATATTCTGCCCGAAATATATGTAAACGATGCAGCGGTATTGGCAACCGTGCCGACGCTGCTGTTGATGGCAGCCATATACCAGCTGCCGGATGGCATGCTTATTGCTTTTGTTGGCATTATGCGCGGCTTGTTCGATGTCAAAGTGCCGGCAATTATTCAGACAATATCCTATTGGGGCATAATGCTGCCGCTGGCATATTTCTTTGCATTCACACTAAATCTCAACATCACAGGAATTGCGCTAAGTATTATTATTGGCATTAGCTTATGCTATATCATCATGTTCTTCAGATATAGAAGCACGCTAAGCAAGCAATTATACCGCCTCTCCCGAAAATAATAAGAAATGGGAATGGGAGCGAGTTTATAAAAACAAGTGAATAGATTTTAAGTATTATGAAAATAATGTTATTATTGAGTTTTATAAATTTAATATATACTACAAACGATGCAATTGTGAATTATAACAGAGCGGTTAAATCGTATACAAATTCTAATTATTATACTGCACAGGAATATTTTCTCAAGGCTATTCCTTCGCTAAGCAGCAGTAATATAAAGGCAAACGCATATTTTTATATCGGAAATATTTATTTCAAAAACAAGGAATACATGCTGAGTATTGACTACTATAAAAATGCGCTGCGGAAAAATTCAAAATTTCAAGAGGCAAAACATAATTTAGCTCTTGCGAGAATAATGCAAGCCGATAAAAATAAGCAAGATATAACTTCACAACATATTATTGAAATTGATAATATTATGAAGCAGATCGATGAGATTGAGGCTAAAAATATAGAAAAATTACCCCAAAAAGAACAAGTCAAAAATCAAAGAGAAAAAAATAATTGGTAATAATTTATGAATAAAAATTAATTATTAATTGAATGATTAGAAGCAAAATAAAGACATTAGCGACGGACACAGTAAGTTATGGGGTTTTTCAAACATTAGGCAGATTTTTGGCATTCCTTCTAACTCCATTATATTCAAATTGCTTAACGACAGGCGATAACGGAGTGGTGGCATATTTATTTGTCATAATCGCCATTATACAATTGATATATTCGTTCGGAATTGAGGCTGCTTTTTTTCGATTTTTCGATAAAAATGACGAAAGCCGCAACAAAAAAGTTTTTTCCAATGCTTTTTTTACAACCACAACCATCAGTCTTTTCTTTACATTATTAATTATATTATTTTCATCTGCAATAGCAGACTGGCTGCTGCCCAATTACAATAATGCTGCGTTAATCATACAAGTTGCTGCGTTGATTCCGTTTTTCGATGAATTAATGGTTGCGCCAAATTCGCACATGAGAATGCAGCGCCAGATAAAGCGTTTTGCTATAATCAGGTTCTCTCTCGTTTTATGTTGCGTCATTTTAAATATATATTTTTTAATTTTCACTAGTTTAGGTGTTTTGGGAGTTTTTATGGCTCAAGTAATTGCTTCCATAATGGGCGCCTGTATTTTACTTCCAACTACCTTAAAAATGTTGGACTTAAATATTGACAGGACGTTATTTTCTGCCATGCTTAAATTTGGATTGCCAACTTTGCCTGCGGGTTTGTCATCCGTTGCTTTGCAAACGATAGATAGACCTATTATGAAATTATATTTAGATGATTCGCAAATTGGAATTTACCAAATCAATGCCAAACTGGCTGTTCCCATGATGATGGCTGTAACTATTTTTGATTTTGCATGGAAACCGTTTTTTCTAAATCACCATGAAGATAGCGATGGGAAAGTGCTGTTTAGCAGGATTTTTACATATTTTGCTTTAATTTGCATGATAATTTTTTTAGTTGTTTCTCTGTTTTTGGAAAATATCGTCAAAATTCCGCTCGGTGGTGGCAAATATTTTATACATCCAGACTATTGGAATGCTCTTTATATTGCGCCAATCATCATGGTGGGGTATTTTTTCTCGGGCGCAAGCAACAATTTTGCCGCTGTTTTTCACATAGAAAAAAAGACAAAATATTTGCCGATTGCGATTTCCGTCGCCACAATTATCAGTATCATTTTGAACTTCATTCTAATACCGGTAATCGGCTTTGTTGGTGCGGCACTTGCCCTTGTTGCGGGATATTTTTCGAGTGCGCTTCTGATGAAATTTTTGCAGAGAAAAACGAACTACAAAATACCTTATGAATGGCGCAGAATTGCTATAATATTCATCACTACGGCGATTATATTTGTTGCTGGCGAGTATGTGAAGTGTGTAATTGATTTCAATCTTGCTTTTTATATAAAAATAATCTTATTATTTATTTTCATACTTTTGTTAAAGATATTTGGATTTTTCACAAATTCAGAGATAAAAATCATAAAAAGCTTCTTTCAAAGAAACAAGCCGCCGGTATGATAGCCAACCTTCCATCTTAGCAATACAATCTTAACCGATATTGGCAATCAGGATAATCAGCCATTTTTATTTATATTATGCCCCTTGCATATATTTATGAATATTTTTTCATAAATCTCCTTGCAAAAAGAAAAAAAAATAGTTTGATGGTAAAATGAAAAAATGTTATGTTTGGAATGTAATCGTTGCAATTATCAAAAAAACAGTTACAAAGAATTAATAGAAATTTAAAATAAGGAAAATGGAGATACAGGAGATCGAAGAGCAATAGCGGCAGAATAGTGAACACACATACACAAATACCTTTCACTGTTCTGCTGCACAACAACTTCTCAATTACAACCAATAACGATATAAATTATTAAAAAATATTCATAAATGGAGGCATATTATGCACTACAAATTTAAAAAAACAAATTTTTTCACACTATTTTATTTAAAAACGGAGGTCTTATGAAGACAACAAAAATTTTGAAATGGCTGCCGATGCTGGCGGCTATATTTGGGCTGTGTATTGCTACCGTGGGATGCACGGACGGCGACAATGGTACTTCACCCATTAAACCAACGTATGATACAACTAAATTTAAAGTAATTCCTTACCATCCTACAACTTCGGATTCTGTATGTTTTGCTGTGTATTCCGAGCCTTTTAGCGGAGATTGCACTTATGAAATGACATTGGATAGTGTAAAAAATAATTACATTTATATTAATGGAATATTTAATGGCAATAATAAGTGTATGGGAGAAGGCATAAATGATACTGTAAATATAGGTATGTTCCCCACAGGCTCT
>JAVBOP010000018.1:0-6937 GCA_031550405.1 Kapaibacterium sp. (SeqCode) | reverse complement strand
CAAGTATACTGTCGATTTTAATATCCGCATTTATCATTTTGGCATATTTTTTAACGATTGCCAAACCCAGTCCAACACCTCCGGTCGCATTAACATTGCTTCCACGAACAAAAGGTTCGAAAACATCTCCTATTTCCTTTTTAGGGATACCAATTCCTTTGTCCATAATGCTGATTGCCAGTTTTGCGGCTTCTTCGTCAAAATCAATTTCAACATTAATATCGCTTTCTTTTGGCGAAAATTTGCAGGCATTATCAATTAATTTCTTAAGAATAGTAGATAAATGTATTATATCAGTGGAGAATATGACGCTCGTTTTATGAGATGTTAATTTGATATTATTTTTATGTTTATAATTTTCATCAATTTCACTAATAATGTCGTTAATTATTGGTATTATATTGATTTTTATAGGATTTACTGTAATTTTGTTTTCGTCATAATCAAGCATAAGAACGTTTTCAAGAAGCAATATCATGGTTTTGATAGTATCGGTAATGATATTCACATATTTCATGAACTCTTTTTCTTTTTGAGCGTGAAATAATGATTCGATTATAAACATTGATGTCTGGATAGTTGTCAGCGGAGTTCTGTATTCATGCGAAATCATGGAGATAAAAGAAGATTTCATTACATTCAAAGACATTTCGCGGTTCAATGTTTTTTCCAGTTCATCTGTTGTAGTTTTTAATTCCACTTCACGCACTTCTTTCTCAGCGATTTCCTGCGATAGATTTTCTAAAGACTGCTCCAGTTCGATTGTTCTTTCCCGCACTTTTTGCATTAATTCGCGATTATTTAATAATAACTTTTGTGCTTCATTTTTACGGTCTGTAATATCTTCGATAGCAATTGCAATAGTTTTTTCATCCGCAAAAAATGCAAAAACATCAAGCCATTTTTGTATGTTCAGATTGAAATCTTCGACTCTAAAAATTCCTTTTCTATTTAGTTCTGGCATAATCCTGTCGACGATAAATTCCATGTGTTCTTTTATAAATTTATTGAATTTATTGTCTATTATTTCATCGCTATTCAAATTAAAAAGATTTTCAAACGCAGAATTGCAATATGAAATGACATAATCATTCGGATTTTCATTCGATTCGTCTTGACTAAGCAGGCAAACACTCAAACGTGAACGCTGAACAACCTGCCTGTATTTTTGTGCGCTTTTGCAGATTGCTATTTCCCGCTCCTTATATTTTGTAATATCGGTATGTGCAACACAAACTGACGTAAAATCTTGAGTTATATCTTCGATGGTTTCTGAATTTGTACTTACCCAAATCCATTTTCCTGCCGAATTTTTCAATCGCAATTCGTATTCAAGGCTATATTGAGCAGATTTATCCCTAAACCGCTCTACGAAATCATTAAATATATTTAAATCATCGGGATGCAGTAATTGCATGAATGATTCTTTGGTTGCAGGCAATGTATCATGAGTATATCCTAGCATTTTATAAAAATCTTCACAAAAAACTATTTCTTCTGTCTGGAAGTTATATATCCAATGAGCTATATTGGGGAAAGTACATGAATTATTAGATTTGCTATTGTTGATGTGCATCGCTATTTATTTCGGTTATTAAGATTTATACAATAATATATACGTTTAAGCCCAGTATTTATTATGTAGATATAATTCAAAAATTCTCTGAAACATTTATGAAAAAAAATTAATAAATCATGGTATAAGATATGCAACTCCCACGTTTATACCTGTATTGTAAAGCCCTGAACGATGTAGGAAACGAACATTGCCTTCTATAGCAAGCGATTGCAATACAGGCAATGAAAAACCGATTATAGGAAAAATCAATATAAGTCCATTATTATTGTTTAGTGAAAAATTATTATGGTTAATTTGAATATGGTTTTTACTTGATAAATAGCCTGCTTCGATTCCTAAATATGGACGAATACCACGCTGCGTGAAAAATAGATTCAAACCTGCTGAAATTGGTATAGCAGAATGGCTAAATCTGGCAATGTTTCTACCATCAGTTATCTTATATAAATATCTGTTATATCCAATATTTATCGAAGCAAACCAGCTTCTGCTTAAAGTCTGGTGATAGTATCCCGCAAAACCGATGCCGTTATCCAAATCAGCATCTATTAATTGCAACCCGAATGAGCCGCCAATACGAGATGGAGGTTTTGAGGGGAATGGCGACGGTTTTAGCGACTTTAAATATTGTTTCTCTCTTTGCTTAAGTATTACCAGCATTTCACCAACAGTTGGCTCTATTTTATCAGGCATAGCTTCAGGCAGCTCTTCATTATACGGCGTTCGCCATTCCAGTATCTGTATTTTTTCCTCCAAAGTAAGATTGGTTATAGTATTTCCCATATAGCCGTTATCAACATACCAAGCATGGATTTCAGGCTTTTTTCTGCGCATTCCCAATATCATTTTGATTTCTTCAACAGTTGGTTCTATCTTATCGGGAATAATTTCAGGTACATCTTCATTATACGTTGTTCGCCATTCCACTATAAATATTTTTTCACCAAGCGTAAGTGGAAGCACAGTATTTTCCATATTTTCCTGTGCCCGTGATATATCTGCCATGCTTATAATAAACCATATCATGAGTAATATTTTTTTATACATAACTCTCTATATTAATGAAAAAATATTCATTTAAATGCTCTATTTTTATAACAAAGTATGCTAAACCGGAATAGCTTGCTTATGCGGCATTAGATGATATCTAATGTTTCTAATAAAGGTATTCCTCTATCGTTTAATTCAACTAAACCTTGCTCTATTAAAGCAAAGAGTTCGCTTATACGCTCCTGAGTTGTAATTGGAATTTTTGAATAGATTTCTTCTACATCGCCTTTAGTTGCACCTACTTTTCTGATTTCAGGAGTATCAATGTATTTTTCATCGGTATCTAATATAAATCTGTCAAGCATAATGAAGTATAACTGATTATTGACAGTTACCATTTTTGTTGTTAATCTTACACCTGCCCAGCATCTGTCATTAAATTCTTTTTTCTTTAATCCAGCGATAGTAGCACTATTCCAAAATTCATAACAATGATTAGATATTTGTTTATCTTTTAAACAATAAAAGTCGTTGAACTGTTCGGATACTTTAGTTGAAATTGTAACAAACGAATCGCTACCTATGGAAACTTCAATTTGAGACAATTTATACATATGTTCTACAAGCTCCTGTAATGAATTGATATTATGTTCTATTGTGTACATAATCTGCAACCTTATTGTTAATGACCGTTAAATTTAAGCAAATATAATAAAAAACAGAACATTATATAAGTAAAATTATATTTGCAGCAAAACTTATTTCAAGCTATATGGCGATAAGCAGGATATTTATTAAAGGCGCATAATATCAATGAAAAAAACAGCAGTCATAAGTGTAGATATTTTTATCGGTTATATGTTTTGATGTGATTTTTAATTTTTTTCGCAGCCCAGTCATAATGGCTTGCGGTTGCAGAAATACAATAGCTGCCTAAATTTGTTGTGCCTGTCCATGGAAAAGCCTTTTTAGTAAATAATTCTTCATTGGAAAAAATTTCAATCAAATCCATAACTTCTTTATGACTTTCTGCTAATATTTCTTTCGACTTATCATAAGGAGTATTTTGATGTTTTTTCCAAATCATTTCCACATTCATCGTGCCATAAGTTTTCCAATTATAAGGTTCTGGCAAAAAAGATTTCGCTTTACCTTTCATATTCGCCGTTATCCAATTCAACAGTAATTTATGCCATTCATACAGATGTACCAACACATCGCGCACGTTTTTATCTCTATCTTCAAATACGAAATCAGCATTTTGCTGTTCATCGCTCATCGAATTGATAAGAGTAAATAATTTGTTGAAATTATTTATACTGTCCTGCATTAACTGCTCTTTTGTTGTTGCTCTCGCCATAATATATCCATATCAATTATTATGGCAAAATTACCATTATTCAGCTATATAAAAAAGCAAAGGCGTTATATTGTATGCATTAAGGAGTTGTGCAGACGATTTATTAAAAAATATTCATTAATTCTTGTATTTTTGCTTATTGTATCTTAATTATGATTTTATATTGTCATTATTCTCGATAATGAACTCTATTGGGAGAGATGCAGTGCGGTTGGCGGCTTCTACGTCGATATATTGCCTTATTGCCGGGGCGAGGAAAGTGTCGTCTGCCAAATCCAAGTCGGAGATGCAGCGAGCCAGTATGCTTGCATGCGCCTCTATTGGCAATAGTTTATTGAGAATTATTAATTTATTTTCATTTAACATACAATACCCTCCGCGCGATTTGAACAGGTGTTCTTTGCGCACCGTGATTCCTGCTTTGGTGATAACACTCAACAATTCGTCATATATTGCTTTTATTTTCATCTTCAGACTGCTGGATAGTTGTTGTTTTTTCGAGAGGTCGCCATATTGCATACAATATACAGGTGAGCGCTGCCAGCATAATAAGCCCCGACATCATTGTATATTGCGCGTTTTCAACTCTATCAACATAATATTTTTGTATGGATTTATCAAAAAAATCCTTAACATCGCCATAATATACAAGGTTCGAAAGTTTTATGTCATTATAAATAAGCATTATTTCAAAAGGTACTGTAAGTATAAATAAAATAAATGCCATAAAGAGCCAGCCCCGTTTTTTAAAATCTTTGCGGGTGAAAATTGCAAGCAGTATTGAGCTGATAGCAGAAATGCCATACGCTATATCCGTGTAAAGCGATGTAATAGAATATACATAGGCATTGTACATGCGCACTTCGTTGGTATATTCCGGCTTCAAAACGAAGTCGCTGCCAACAACAAATAAATCATAGCTAATTGTCGTTCTTATAACCGTTCCGCCAAACCATACTACAAATCCTATCGCAAAAAATGTTAGTAAGACTTTAAAACATCTTGAATACTGAGGCATATTGTTTAAGTAAGTTTAAGTATGAGATATTGTAAATATTAAAATATCCAGCTGCAAAAATACAAATTAATATTGGCTTGGCAAAAAAAAAAATTAGGTAATTTATATATAATACTACAATAGATTATATTCCACTATCACTTGTTCCCACTAACAAAAACACTGGCGAAAACACTTCTCTCTCCGTCTCAAATATAAATAAAAATAATGCTTGCATATATTAAAAATATGTTGTAGTTTTGCGACAGCTATGACATATTAAATGAAAACTTTATGGCTACCTTATACAAAATAATAGCAGCCGATATACGGCATAAAAGCTTGTTTTTAGACAGGCATGATGGCTTGGAAACAAGCTGGGCGCTATTCTTTTGTCCAATTTCATCTGCACAAGTACACAAGTACACAAGTACTTACCTCTTCTTCTTCTAATCGTGAAATATCATACATATATAAAAATTCTTTTATTCATAACAGCATGGCGGAATCGGTTTGCCATGTCTGCGAATGTTCCACTTCTTCGAAGCATCTCGGGATTTCGGCTTCAACATGCCGAAACGCACGGAAATATCGCGCTGTCAGCGAACATTCCGCTTCTTCGAGCAGCCTCAAGAGAGCAGCTTCGCCGCGCCGATGCGGACGGAAGCACCGCAGTATTTGCGAGATTTTGTGCGAATGCTGCAGGAGTCCGAGAACGAACCGCATAGCGGCCAGCGGCATCGGTGGCAATTAATACGTGCCATTCCGTTGCCGCACAACCTAAGCATTTTTACGAAAATATTAAATAATTTTATTCACAATTTAAATATTAAGGAAATAAATATGATAAAAATAAATCTGAAAAAACTTTCAGTTTCATTGCTGCTTGCAGCGGTAATGTTTTCAATTTTTAATGCAAACAGCGCGTGGGCGCAATGTAATGGTGCTACGCCAGGTACTCTGGCAATTTCTTTGGATAATAATTGCAAAATGATTGTTAGTTACTGTGCTGACTTTACTCTTGATCAATCTAATCAACCGGTTAGCTACACATGGATAACTCAAATAGATTTTGAGGGAGATTGTAATTTTCACAAAGATAATTTTGACAGTGACCCATTCTACTATTTTCAACTGGCATTAGTTGAAGCTTTGAGGCAAAATCCATGGGGAATTTCAGGTATTCCTATATGTGAAGATAGTGAGATTATTACTGTTCTTGGTTATTCCGCATGTTGGGGTGAATGGTATCCTTTATGGATACCAAATTCTAACGAACCTGGTGGCGGACATATGGTTCTCAGAAGATTACCGTGTAATGGATTAGATGTTGGGGATCCGAGATATGGCGATAGAACATGTACAAAAAAAATTAAAATATGCTTTGAAGAAGGACGAGGAATTGTTCCTAAGGAGGTAGAAACAATACCACCTACAAATGATAAATGTCAAGCACCTTGCACAAACATTTGTCAATAATTTGTTTGAATTATCAACAGAAAAGAATGTTTTTTTCTGTTGATTGGGTTTTATAAGGGCAAGGTATGTCTTGCCCTTATACTTACTATAATGTAATTTTAATAAAATATTTATCATTTTAAAGGAGATAATAACAATGAAATATATACAAACAGCATTAACTATATCAATGCTATTATTATTGCCATATATATCAGTAGCACAAGAGCCTGAAGTTATTGATAGCACTAATTTAAAGCATCTATATATTTATAGAAACTCAAGCTATTTACCTGCTTTTTTTTCTTTCTCTGAAAATTATTTATATGCTCCCGGTTATCTGACGGGTCTTTCAGTAATAAACGAACAAAATAAAACTAAACTATACCACGACACTAATACCTATACTCACCCCACTCCTGTTCGGAATATCTGTAAGTATATTATATTTCGTATGGTTAATTTTCATTTATGGTTCCTGTAATTCCGTTTTTTTCAAATCCCCGCCACTTTGAATGACCACAATCGCCATGACCAGCGCCTCCAATTCGAT
>JAVBOP010000225.1:0-13547 GCA_031550405.1 Kapaibacterium sp. (SeqCode) | reverse complement strand
CTTATTATGTTGTCTAAAATTTCCATATATGTATTAAATTTTTTAGGTATTTTTATTGAAATAAACTTGAGTTATATATTATTGACGATATTAATTTTATGTTATTGCATATATTTTTACCTGCTTTGAAACTTTTTTTATTATATCCAACGCACCATTACCATGCTTTTAAACAGAAAAGATGGCAGAAACTCACAAAAACGGGTTTTAGGTGTCATATTATTATATGGCTATGCGTATAATTTAAAATACATCGTTATATTTGTCAATATATTGCGGAACACCAATAATGAAAAAATATTTATTATTTATGCTGCTGCTTGCTGCGGCTGTATCACATGCGGCAGAAAACCCTGCATACAATGCCAACAGCATGGTTGGAACAAATTTTATATTCTCCGTTCCGGCTCCGGAGCTGAACAGTCAAAATAACGATAAGTCTGAAAATAATATAATACTTACACTGCTTGCACATACTGATGCTGAGGTGAAGGTTACCGCCAAGCATGGCTTTATACATACCCATACGTTGAAGGCATACGAGCGGGCTATCGTGCTCATACCTGCCGTGTCGGCGTTTACGCAGCAAAAATCCTCCAGCCAGCAGGCTTTACCTCATGAGGTCTACAAGTCGGCTGCCATACAGATAGAAGCTGACAATCCAATTTCTGCTTTTGCCATGGTCAAAAATGGCAGTATTTCCACTGAAAGCTTTGCCGTGCTGCCTGTTGAGGCATTAGGCAAGAAATACACGGTTGCGTCATATAATGAAGACCACCTCTTTCCCAAATCCAGCAGACCAAGCATGACTACTGTTACTGCCGCTTATGATGGAACCGAAGTGCAATTCATACTGGGCGGTAATCCGGATACTGAGCTTGCATACGGCACATTTGCAGGCGATACAGTGGTTGCCATATTGAACAGGGGAGACGTTTGGGCGCTTTCGAGCACTGGGCTTGGTGCCGATTTGAGCGGCAGCATTGTTATGGCAAGCAGGCCTGTTGCCGTTGTATCGGGCAATCAGAATGCAGATATACCGCAGCGGAATCTGTTCCCTAACTATATTGTAGAAATGGACTTAGCGCATGGCTTGTATGGGAAAAAATATTATGTGCCGTGTTATCCGGATAGAAGGCACAGCCCTGTTCTGCGTATATTTGCCAAAGAAGACAGTACGAAGGTATATCTCAATAATAATGAATTTTTATTCATAAATAAGGCTGGAGGCACTATACACACAGGCTATGCGGAGGCGAGGATAAACCAGAACAATTCGCCAATGCCTGCGGTATTGACTGCGGATAAGCCTGTCAGTGTTGTGCTGTATAATGCGGGTGTCGAGGAGGAGGGTGTAAATGCAACGATTGATTATATGCCGTTCCAGATGCAGCTTGTGCCGCACGAGCAGGAGCTTAAGGACTATATCATATCGCCTCCGACATACAGGTATGCCAATCAGGAGATATTTGCCCATAACATGCTGTGGCTTGTGGTTGAATTGGAAAATAATCAGCTGCCTGCATCTTTGAAATTCGGTGAATACGACGGAAGCGTCTGGCATTGGGAAAGCAATAATATAATCCAGACAGGCGAGCCTGTGCTGTTTGCGTACGATGCGGAAAGCAATACCCAGTCGGCTTTGTACTGCTATAAAATTAAAAACCACAACACATACCATATCACCTGCGACAATAAATTTGCCTTATATTCTGTTGGGCAGCCGATGACTGCGAGCCAAACAGGTTCTATTGCCGGCTCTTATGGTTTGGTGGCAGGCATGGGAACGCTGGAGCTGTTTGGCTCGGACACTGCGAAGCCAGTGCCGGTGTGGCAGCAGGCGTGTAATGGCGATGTAACCGGAACTGTGCAGGATTATCCCATTGAGGCGGAAAATCGCTCCAATCTGGCGCTGCCGATATTCTATGCTCAGGAAAGTTATAACTATGACAAGGAATTTGATAAGGTAACGCCGGGCGAGACTTCAAGTATATCTTGGCGGCTGTTTGTGCGGGATAAGAGCCGGAGCGCCAAAGCTGTAATAAAGTTCAGCGACAGGGCAGGCAATGATACTGCCATTACTGTCGAGTATTTTGCGCCTGATATATCAGCGCTGCCAAGCACCTGTAATTTCGGCATATTAAAAGAAAATGAAAAGCATGAAATGGGTGTAAAAATTAAAAATAATTCATTATTGCCATTCAATATTGTCAAGGCAACATTCAAGCGCTATCCCGAATGCTTTACCTTTTTGAATAGCCCGACTGGAATTATCCAGCCGAATCAGGAAAAAGAACTGCTTGTGCAGTTCCAGCCCAATCGTTCCGGCATATTCCGCGATACGATAGTTTTGAATGACAATTGCTCGAATTATGCGGTGGCAGTTGTAGAAGGTGCGGTTGGGTATTCTGAAATCGTTGCCGCTGATGTGAATTTCAATGAATGCCTTGTGAATACTGAGTATGTGCAGGATTGCAAGGTTGAAAATTTTGGCGATTGCGATTTGGTAATATCAGGCTGTATTCCTCCGAAAAATGCGGTATTTGGCGTGAACTTTCCGATAGAATTTTCCGAAGACAAGCCGCTGATTTTGAAAAAGGGCGAAAGATTTGACTTCAAAATATCGTTCAAAAGCAGCTATGAGCAGGAATATACCGATTCGCTTGTATTCATATCCGACGCTTTCATAAGCGATAGTATTACACACATTACGGCAAAATCGGTAAATCCGGGCTTAATCGCAGAGTCATATAATTGGGGTGATGTGCGTATTTATCGAAATGAATTTCCGACAAATCCCAAAGGTGCAGGTAATGGGAGTAAAGGCATAACTGTAGAAAATAAAAGCGGTTATGATATTACGATTGATTCTGTTTTGATTAAAGATATTGATGGGAACAGTGCTTCCGGATTTATTTTTGATGACCTGATAATGGATGCGCTGGTCAATCGCACTATGCGCCCAAATGAAAAATATATTATTCCGATAGATTTTTTTCCATTCCAGTTGAAAGAATATTTTGTTGATATTCATATCGTTTCCAAGACTGGCAAACACTCTGTTTCTAACCTGCGTGGCAAAGGCACTGTCCCCAAAATCAGGTCTGCGTATGGCGAATTCGATACCTTGCTGGTTAATAATTTTGACTGTCCGCAAACGCAAACAATTGTTATAAACAATCTGCGCGGCGGCGAGTGGGAATATGCTGATTCATTAACGGTTCTTAACATTTCAAGTCCTGATAATTCCGTTATAAATAAAGCATATAGCAATTCCGGATTTATGATGGATATAGATGAAAATGCTTTTCCGATTAAAATTCCGGCAGGCGAATCTTATGCCTTTAACTGCCAGTTTGTACCGAAACTTGTTGGCGAAAATCTTGGAAAGCTCGTTGTGATAAGCGATGCGATGGCAAATGATACAATTCATTTGAAAGGATATGGCACAAGTAAAAATATTTTATTTCAAAATACCAACTTGAAATTATGCCAGGGAGAGCAAGGCATAATTTCATGTATTATAAAAAACAACGGGAATCTTAGGATAAAATTAAATAATTTTTATTTTTCACCGCCATCCGAAGTTTTTGAAATACATGAAGATATGAACGAAGAGATAGAACTTGCGCCAAACGAAACGAAGGTTGTTAACATTGAATTTAATCCCAAAAGCATTGGCGTTTACTCGTCCTTTCTGCGGTTTAATGTAACGACGGATAGCTATCAATCGGTTGATTCCGTGGAAATATCTGCAATATCAGAACTTACGAGAGAGTTTATTGATATGGATTTATCCTCTGATTCGATTAAAATTGGTACTCCATTAATTGCAAAAATCAATTTGCAACCTGATAGTCCGCATGATATAGATGCTGAAAAAATAGATATTACCATTAAATACGATGCTGATATTCTATATCCAAATTTGTCAGATATAAGGCTGGGCAAGCTTCTTTCAGGAAAATTCGTGATTGATGAAATAAAATTTAATAATCATGCAAAAGAAATAAGGATTGTTGTTAAAACGATAAATAAGTATTCATTTGCAAATTCTGGCGAAATGATAATCCTGCCGTTTGATACATATTTTCCAATTAAAGATGGGAAATATGTAAATATATCAGCGGAAATTTCTACGGATAACAATTGCGTTGCTTTTGTGCCGGCTTCTGTTTTGGCGGAACTGACCGGAATATGCGCCTTTGAATTAAGGTACATAAATCTTTCAGGCACTGAATATTTTATTAGCGAAGCAACGCCAAATCCTGCGAATAGCAATGTAAATATAGATTTTGCTGTCGGGCTTGACTGTTCTGCGCTCACAAATATTAAAATATTTTCATCTAATGGGTCGTTAATTTATGAGCCGGTGAACACACATCTATCTGTTGGGCGATATAATTTGCAAATTAACACTAAAAATCTACCGAGCGGCGTTTACTACTACAGCATAAATTCTGCTCATTTTTCAGCCACAAAAAAATTCATAATTGCGAAGTAATACCATTTCCTTGAATAATTATCTATATCTGAATGGTTATTAAAGAAATCGCCCAAATGAAAATAAACGCAATCATTTATAAATATTTTTTAACAATCTAATTCTCGCTATATACAAGAAAAAACTCCTAATGCCTTATATTAAATCTAATTAGGAGTTTTTTAATTTATATTAATAAGCACGCATTAGCGTGTCAAAACCATTTGTTTTGTGTCAAATAATTGACCATCTACTAAAAGTGCATAGTTGTACATGCCGGCTTTTAACACATTGCCATTGATTGTAAGATTTGCATAACCTCTGTCAAGCAAATCAAATTTCGCGATTTCTTCACCTATGAGATTATAAATGCGAATGCTTGCCTATTTTCGTCTCATTTGGTAAATAATATTTAATTTCAGTATTGTTTGTGAATGGATTTGGGTTGTTTTGGTATAACTTAGCCTCGCTGGTTATAACTGCTGCACCTTTCTCAAAATTTTTACCTTCAACTGCTAAAAGTCTGGTATTAAGCTCTTTAATTGTCTCTACCAAAACGGGTATCATACCTATATAATTAACACTTAGGTAGCCTTCGCTGTCTTTAAATACCAAATTAGGATAAATTTCACGAAGCTCCTGCGCAATGAAGCCAAAATGTGTAGCTGTATGGCTAGAAGTTGTCATATTAGGAAGTTCATTTGGAGCGATATATATTACGTCGCCTCTTATTTCCAATGCCTGTGCATTGCCTAAATTTGTTGCACATAATCCTACAAATGCAACCAATAATAAAATTTTTCTTAAGTTAAGTGTTTTTTTCATTTTTTTGTTTTCCTTAATTTATTTATGAATTTTTTATTCATAATTTTTTTTGTTTTATTTTATATTAATTTCCCAAATAAGTTTTTTGTTTGCGAAGTCAATATTGAGTTCATTACAAGTGTTTTCTCCTGTAATTCCACCCATACTGCACAATTCAGTTCCGTCACAGCTATAGAGTGTGGCTAAACCGTCCGGACAGCTTACGCAGGGATCTATAAAAAATCCTATTTTGCCATTATCATAAGTACATTGGTATATTTCAACAGGATATTTAAAACCTGCCTCTGACTCTCTGACATATCTATTAACAAAAGTTTTTAGCCATAGTAAATCGGTTAAAGAATTGTCAAAATTACAAGCATCTGCTTGACTAACACTTGGGTTATATAATAAATACTTGTTTTTGTTATCATAGTATAATTTTAATTCTTTATCGGTAATAGTAAAAAATTGCACTTGCCACAAACTTTCCATGTATAGTTGTCCATCATACAATTCATTGATTTCTGTACCACCAATATTTGCGATTTGTATCGTCAATAATTCATCATCAATTTTATAATTTCCCCAAAGTTTATTTGTAGAAGACGTACCTGATATTGTAGTATCCGTATCAAATTCAAGTGTATAACATTGCTCGTCTTTTGGTTCAGCTTCTTTCAATGAATCTTTTTCAACATCATAAAAACCTACAAGCTTCCATTTTGTGGCAGTTAGTTTCATTGTTGTTGGATTATTGCCTCCATCATCGCCGTCCGTACATCCTGCAAACACAAAGCATAGCCCAAAGATAACCGCCAGCACCGCCAGCCATTTCAAAATTTTTGTTGTCTTCATAAGACCTCCATTTTTAAATAAAATAGTTTGAAAAAAATCGTTTTTTAAATTTGTAAAGTATAATATGCCTCCATTTATGAATATTTATTAATAATCTATATCGTTATTGGTTGTAATTGAGAAGTTGTTGTGCAGCAGAACAGTGAAAGGTATTTGTGTATGTTCACTATTCTGCCGCTATTGCTCTTCGATTTCTTGTATCTCCATTTCCCTTTTGTTTTCTTGTAGTAGTAATTATCTAAATGTCAATATAACATTTTTTTATTAATTGCAAGTAGTGATTTCTTTTTGAAATTCTTCGAAGGTACAAAAGAATTTATTAAAAAATATTCATTAATATTGTTTGTTGTATTATCGTCCGTCGGTGAAATTTATGCCGAATTTGATGCCTGCTGATAAAATAAATTCATAGTTTAAAAGGCTGCCGGTTATGTATGGTATGAAAGAGAAGTTGGTGTTGTTTAGCGGAATTGCATATCCGCCGCCAAAAGTAAGCATGAATTGGTCGCCATATTCAAAGTGCTCTTCACCCGGTTCTGCGTGCTTTTCGACACCTGAATATACGTACGTTGGCGTTATCCAGAATTTCAAATGGTCGGAGGCGTATGCTCCTATCGGCAGTCCCAACAAAAGTGCATTATGCGAAGAAAATGCTCCTTCGGCAAGTATGCCAACAGTGATATGCGGAGAGGCAGCTTCAAAGATTCGGTCATAGCCGATGGCGAGATTAAATTCTCCATGCCCGTTGTACAGATTTGCACCACCGCCAATACCTAAATATGCGCAATTTGGAAAGCCTTCGAGTGCATACGCCTTATTTGCAAAAATTAAAATAAAAAAGAAAAACAGAATGACGTTTGCTTTCATGTATTTATATTTAAAATAAACAGGTTATGAAATCATATAATGTAGTATTAACGAAATATTCGCTAAAATCCATATCTAACAGCGCCTTTTCAACACTGTCCTTATTATATTCGACACCAATGAGCTTATTCTCAATATTGCTTATATCCGCAATTGAAAAAAAATCGCCATATATTTTGATTGATTCAATTTGATTTAATTTAATAGTCAGGTATATTTGATAAACGCCGCTGGGGATTTTAGTTACTTTATGAAAATTATATTTCGGTGATTGACCATAATTCCACTCGGAGGTCAAGTACTTGCTGTCGCGCAACTGCTGGATATGCTTTGTATCTTCGGAGCTTAAGTCATATTTTATTGAATTTGGGTTTAGATTTGCGATTTCATTCAAAATTTTACTCATAAATGTATCGACATTTATGGGAACTTGAATGTGTTCCATTATATTGGTTACTCTGCTTTTGATTGACTTAACGCCTTTATCCGCATATTTGTAAGGATTTGAATTAAGTGAACTTATGAGTACATCCAAGTTGGAATTAAAGAGCAAAGTGCCGTGGTGCATAATCCGGTTTTCAAAAATTATTTCTGAATTTCCCGATATTTTTTTTGCATCAATAGTAATATCGTTTCTGCCTTCGAATTTAGCGTCAATTCCAAATGTATTTAAAATTTTGATTATTGTTTGTATATATTTTTGGAAGCTGGCAGTTTTGGCTTGGGCGGAATCAATATTTTCAATAAATGTAAAATTTACATTTCCTAAATCATGATACACTGCACCGCCGCCCGTGAGCCTGCGGACAACCTTTATGTTGTTTTTCCTGACAAACTCATAATCTATTTCAGAAATAGTATTTTGATGATAGCCAACAATTATGGCAGAAGCATTTTGCCATAACATGAATATTTCATCGTTCTTATTTTTAAGAAAATATTCTTCGCAGGCCAAGTTGAAATAAGCGTCTGTATTTTTATTGTGTATGATATTAAGCATAATTTCTATTTTTTATTTTTTTTGCTACTTTTACTTTGATTGCCCGGCGGATTGGCAGCAACAGGCTTGTCCGGTCGCACGGCTCTGGTAAGAATGAAGTCTGATGTTATAAAATGCCAACCCGGCTGTGTTTTGCTGTTTGGATAATGAAAAGTTAATTTCTGCTCCATAGCATGAGTGAAAAATAGCGGTACCCATAGCGTGGTATCCAAAAACAGTTCACCACCGGAATTAATAACCGCAGAGGTTTTGAGGCTAATGTCATCTGTTAGCAATTCGTATGCAGCCTGCCCAACTCTCGCAAAAGAAAACTTGATAGTGCTATGCTCCACTGTGTCATGTTTCCCGAGCATTCTAAATAAAGTATTATTTTTGAAAATTGGCATCGGCATCGCATTTTCAGCCAATGTATCTCTATTTTCATTCATCCATGTCGATGAATCGGCTTTATAATTATCATTGGCGTCCAAAAGCGTTATAAACAGTATTGGCTTGAAAACGCCACCGGGAGATAAGCGGGCAGTTAATGTATCCGCATTGCTTACATGTATGCGTCTGCCAAGTGAATCTATCTCTATATAAACAGGGACGTTGAGCCAATCTGTTTCTGTTGTTTCTACATTTTGATTTTCCTTGTAGGATTCGACCGCACGATAGTAAGTTGTTTTTTGCGTAAGGCAGTAGTTTCCACTTTTGTTGATGGAATCGCAGGTAATCAAAATTTGTTCTTCCCTCAATCGCAGCAAAGGTAAATCGTAATTAATTATGATGCTATCTCTTGAAAAAACAGAATAGAATAAAGAATCGCCCTGAACGAATTTATATCTAAAAGACAGCGTGTCCGGAATTTTTATTTCGATATTTTCCTGCGTCTCCGGTTCTGCAATTTGGGTGCTGTCCGTTTCTTTGCCATAAAGATTGGTTAGAATCGTTATTGTCAATAAAAAAGATATAATCGCTATTTTTAATAATTTATTCATAAATTTAATTGGCATATTTTAATTGAAGAGCTTCTTATCACAAATATAACAAATTATACCTAAACTCACTTACAGCTATATACTTGTTTTCATTTTATCGATTTATGAATAATTTATTAGTAACTTCAAGATTATGATAAATCCGCAAGCTCAAAAAAAAAAAGAAGGCGAAGATATTTTTCTCCGCCTGCGCTTTTTGATAGCTGGACATTGCTATCTTGTGTTGCCAATGCCCAGCTGCAGCTAAAAATTTATCTGGATATGGTTAGTTTGTTCAGATATTTTTTATCGCCAATGTTCAATATCAGTAAATATGTACCATCTGAAATGCCAGATACATTGACATGGATGGGGTTAGCTCCGTTTGTGCCAATACCGTCGTAAATTGTGCCCAATTTATTGCCTGCGATATCGAATAAATCGATAGAAAAATGCTGCTCTGCCGTCAAGGCAACCGTTGCTAAGCATTCGCCATTGCTTGGGTTAGGTGATACAGGAGGAAATATTGCATGATTTGTTTCTATAACAGAACCTGTGCCGTCTGTTGAGCCAATTAATTTAACGGTATATACCGAATCCGTGCCGCTGTTATATATGATTAATTTTGCCTCTTTGCTGTCGTCGGACAAGGTTTGGGGCGAAAATTCTACTAACATTGAATTCTGTTGAAGCGGCTTTATGCTTAGAGGATATTCGATATCATTTATTAATTTAAATTCATTTTCTTTTGTGTTGGCAGCGACAGGTATGATTTTGATACTGTCTATCACCGCATCAATATTGCCAACATTGGTAAGTATGAAGCCCTGCTGTTCCTTTTGACCTGTGCTTAATTCATCCCACTGCAGAGTGGTTCTGTTGGCTTGCAGGGTGGCAAATTCATTGTAGTTGCCTTCGCCTATGAGTTTATACATGAATGTTGGATATTTATCTGAATTATTTGATATATATAGTATAGCCTCCTTATTGCCGGCTGTTTTGGGCTCGAATTTTACACGAATGGTAATGTTTTTTCCGGGTGCAATATATGAAGCCGTATTCATTACCGTGAAATCCAGATCTGTAGTTTCATCATTATCCGGTATTATGCTGAAATCCTTTACTTCAATCTGTGCAGTACCTGTATTGGTTATGGTTATGGTACGGATAGAATCTTCTCCCAAATCAAGCATTCCATAGTTTAAACTGCCGAGCGGCGAAGTTGTTATGGAGCGGGTAATATCAAATATTGGAAGGTGAAGACTGGTAGTGGCAATGGTATATCCATACATATAATTGCTTATGCTATTACTGTTATTTTGCGTGGATAAGCCAACCGACTTGACTTTTACAATATCATCAGCGGCGCTGGGAACGCCAGTTATACCAACTATGCCTGACAGCTCCTTGGTTGGCACGGTAATCCAGTTTTTGCCCATATCATTGCTTGCAAGCACCATATTGTTATCAAACAATATATAGAATATGTTATCTTTGCCTGTATTGTAAATAGCCTTTGGCTTGGCGGCAACACCGGATAGCGTCGATACATTTTTTGACCAGTGGTCGCCGCCATCAATAGTGGTCGCTATAGTCATATCAATATTATCTCCGTTTTGCACATTATACACAGCCATGCCTGTATCAGTATTTTTGAAGCCTATAGCCGCTATCTCGTTGCCCAATAATATAGTATCCACTTTCCAGCTATCGCCTTTGTCTGCACTCGAAAAGACTCTGCCCATACTTGTGCCGAACCATATATTGTTATTATTATATTGCGCTATGGCTGTGTTTAAGCCGCCGACTTCGCCGTCAATGGCAGCGGGTATATTGGTAACAGGTTTCCAGCTTGTTGCCATATCGGATGTCTTTGCTATGCCCCATACATTATCAACAGGATTGCCTATGAGCAAGCCATTGGTATTGTCAAAAAATGAAAGAAAATTAATAAATGATGTCAGGCTCGATAAGTCTATCTTCTTGGTATTTGCCAAAACACATGCCTTCTTTAGCCATGTATCATATCCGCCTATTATAACATTATTGGCATCAATACCATATATGATATCAGGAGAAACATTTGAAAAATTAAGATATTCCATTGAAATAGCACCGGTGCTTTCATTCAGTACAGCATAGGCAGGAAGTGAGAACCCGGAATATATTGGTATACTGGCTCCCAAATAAGTCATATTCCCATTGAAATGCACAGACACAGGTGCGTATTGGCTGGTAGTGTAATTAGAGTAAAATGCAGTTTTGTTATTGGCTGGTATGCTCACGGGTATGTAGAGCACTTCATAGTCATAAAAATCGCCGTCCCTGTATTCAACAAGGAACTTTGCCTTGCCTTCAGATATTGCGGTCAGGCTGTTCAATCTCATATTAAGCACTATATTTCGCTCCTCAGATATGTTCACAGCTCCAAGCTCGAAAGCAGTCGGCGCAGATATGCTCACATACCCGTCCAGACTCTTAACACTGACACTTAGGTTCTCTGCCTTGCCTATATAATTCCGCAACGTTAGCGTTAGCGTAACTTCGTTATTATTAGTGAACTTGTCGAAAGGAGGCAATGAGTATTTAACTATTGATACTCCGGGCATAACATATTCGGAGAAATCGGGGTTATTATAAACCACCGCTCCCTGCGCATCTATATGACCGGAATATTTATATTTATCCTTTGTAGGTGTTTTAATAAATGGTACTTGCGTGCTTCGCAATTGGTGATATACCTGCTTCCATGTATATTCCGGAAATACGGACAGCACCAGTCCAGCCGTACCTGCAGCAACAGGCGATGACATCGAAGTGCCGCTCATGCTGCCATATTTACTGTTCGGCAGCGTTGAATATACCTCTGAGCCGGGAGCATATATATGTGCTGCATACCCATAGTTGGAAAAGTCAGATACGTTGTCATACTTATCAATAGAGCCAACGGTTATCACACCATGATAGCTTGATGGATAATGAGGTATTAGGTCGTTATCCCAGCTGCTGTTGCCAGCAGCCGCAATTATAGTTGCTCCCATTGACAAAGCCTCGTTAATAACATCTTCCTCAGTATACGAATATCCCAATCCTCCCCAGCTGCAATTAATAACCTTTGCACCTAATTTAGCTACATACAAGATGCCTTCATAGCCCCGATAAATAGATAGTGTGCCTTTATCGCTTCCGTGCTTGGATGGCAATAGCTTGCAGTTAATGCCAATACCGGCACCATCCGTGGCGTTATTGGTTACCTCCGCCGCCAAACCGGCAACATGCGTTCCATGTGAATTTTCCGTCTCACCGGGAGTAGGATTATTGTCTTCCTTCCATTGGGAATAATATGCCTCCGAATCACTTATATCGCCAACAAAATCCCAGCCATGTATATCATCAATCTTGCCATTGCCATCATCATCAATGCCATTATCGGGTATTTCATTGGTATTTATCCATATATTGGCATTCAAGTCCTGATGCTCCCAATCAACTCCGCTATCAACTATGCCAATCACAACACCTGTTTTATCTTTTACAACATCCCATGCGCTTGCAGCATTTATATTTGACAAATGCCACTGCGAAGCAAACGCCGGATCGTTCGGCGTAAATCCGCATGTATAGCGCATCGGCATAGGTTCGGCATATTCTATGTCAGTATCTTGCATAAGCTTCTGGCAAATTGCCAAAATATTGTCATTGCGTTCTATCTCTATCTCGCATATCCGTTCAATACCCCGTTCGGTAGCTGCGAGCAACCCATCTGCATTGCGATAATATTTTGCAAATGGCGAGCGGATATTTTTAATATCCACGCCCATATTCGACAGCTTTGAAGATAGCTCCGAGCCAAGCGTTATATTGTTGTGCTTGTCAATATTCTGCTGCTTTTTCGGCTTGATAAGTATTATATTTTTATGGTAGTTTTCCCGTTCCAGACTCTGTAATAGCGAGTCTATATTAATATTTTCAATCGAAGGTTGAGCCACAGCCGATATATTGCACGCAAACAGGCACGCAATGATTATTGCCCAAAATTGTTGTTTCATTTTTTATATCCCTTTATTTATGTTTAAAACAATAAGATGTAAGTTACTAAAGAAATACGCAAATAGCAAATATTTATTTCCATCACCCGCAATTTTATGAATATTTTTTAATAATACTACCCCATCATTGCTTCGGCAGGCTCAAGCAGAGCCGTTGCATGCAACGGCTCTACAGGATTTGTGAATAAAAAACCTATCTGTTGATTATCAGTTTTTCTGCTTTTATCTTGTCGCCGCTGCGGATGATAACGCTGTATACACCGCTGGCTAAGTGCTTGGTATTGAATGCCTTGCTGAAAGCGCCGATATCTGCATAGCCATCATAGATTTGCATTATATCTCTGCCGAGTATATCGGAAAGGCTGATGCTCATGCTGCTGGCTTCTGTCATGTCCATGCTCAATGTGCAGTCGTCGCTCGCGGGATTGGGGAATAATGAATAATTTTTAATAATTGTCGGCTCGGAGATAGCGCCTATGTTTGTGTTATAAACTATTCTGCCATTCATGCAGGCAATAAGGGCAATA
>JAVBOP010000181.1:0-16001 GCA_031550405.1 Kapaibacterium sp. (SeqCode) | reverse complement strand
TGCCTGTCTAAAAACAAGCTTTTATGCCGTATATCGGCTGCTATTATGTTGTCTAAATCTTTCATAATGGTGTTTAATTAATTGCACACCGCAAACTTACACAATATTTACGACATATCCAAGAAATATTTTTATTTTTTTAAACCTTGCAAGATTATGCAGTTTTGTTTCGTGTAGATAACGTATATCATTTGCTAATACAAATTTATAGAGTGATTGTATGAACATATTGAAGCTACCTCCTCTTTTGTCAATGAATTTGTTAAAACGGATAAAAAATCACTTAATTTTCAAGTTCTCGTTAGCGTTCTACAATATTAATAATTTTTATTTTAAAATCTATGCGCAAATATACCATTTTTTGGGGAAATAAAGTAATTATAAATTTGTAGTAGCAATTGGTATAATTTGGGATGAAGATACCCGCACGACCATACGGAGGCCATGCACAGGCGCACAAAAAAAAGGCGGTAGTGTTGCAACGACCGCCTTGGGATTGATAAAATTGAGATTGGATTAGGCTTTTATCATGTGTTTTTCGAGTTGGGCATCAAGCTCTTTTATGACACTTTGATAGTCCGCCTTTGAATAAAGAGTGTTGCCAATGCTCACGCTTGGACCTTTGTCGCAATTCTCCATGCAGAAATTAGCCTTAACCTCAACGAAATCGGAAATGCCCTTTTCGTCGATATAATTCAGCACATTCTTCAGTATTTCCTGCGAACCTTTCACAAAGCAATTCGTGCCAACACATATATTAATAGATAGCTTAGAGCCATCGCCGCCAAGTATTGCCATGCCGTCTTCGGAAATGCGCTTGCGATTGTGGTAATGAGTATGCAGCGTATCGTGCGCCTTATGCCCACCTATATCGCCGAGAAAATCCTTGTAAAGCTCCGTGATATATGGGTTATCCTGCGATTTATGATGCTGGAGCATCTTATCCGCCTCATACAGACCTTTGGTGCGCTCTTTGCGGGTATCAGGGTTGAAGTACACAGGCTGACCTGCACCGCCAATACAGCCTCCGGGGCATGACATAACCTCGATAAAGTGGTATTGTTTTTTGCCATCCTGTATGTCCTTAATAATGCGTTTGGCATTCTTCAAGCCATGCACCACAGCTATGCGTACATTATTGCCGCCAACTGTAAGCTCTGCCTCACGCAAGCCCTCTTCACCGCGAACATCATAGAAGTCCACATTGGCAAGAGGTTTGTTATCCACCGCTTCTACGATATAGCGCAGTGCCGCCTCAGTAACGCCGCCGCTATTGCCAAATATGACGCCAGCACCTGTTTTGTAGCCGAACGGCAAATCAAAAGCCTCAGGTGATAGCTCCTGAAAGCGTACACCTGCCTGCTTGATCATAAGCGCAAACTCCTGTGTTGTAAGCACATAGTCGTTTTCTCTCATGCCATCGGTGTTAAATTCAGGGCGACGGGCTTCGACCTTTTTGGCTGTACAAGGCATAATAGATACAACTACTATATCTTTGGCATCTTTGCCTAATAACTGGGGTAAATATTTTTTGGCTAATGAGCCGAACATGCCTTGTGGCGAGCGACAAGACGACAGATTGGGTATCATTTCGGGGTGATATTGCTCCGTATATTTGACCCATGCCGGACAGCAGGAGGTAAACATCGGGAATACGCCGCCATTGGTTACTCTGCCTATAAATTCAGTGCCTTCTTCCATAATAGTTAAATCGGCTGTGAACGAGGTGTCATATACCTTGTCGAAGCCGAGCGAGCGCAATGCGGATACTATCTGACCGGGCAGCACTGTACCTGCCGGCATACCAAACTCTTCGCCGATAGCAACGCGTACCGCCGGTGCAAAATGCACAACAACTGTTTTATTAGGGTTATCAAGCTCGCGCCACACAGAATCAACCTCCGAACGAGGCACAATAGCACCTGTTGGGCATACACGGGAGCATTGTCCGCAATCCACGCAATCCACTTTCGATAAGCCGCGTCCGAATGCAGGTACAACACGTGAATCTGCCCCGCGGAATGCGAAGTCAATAGCGCCTATGCCCTGTATTTCCTCACACGCACGCACGCAGTCGCCGCATAATATACATTTGTTCGGGTCACGGGTAAGTGCCAAAGAGCTTTCGTCAATTGGCAATTTGTTCTCGCCTCTATTGAAACGTACTTTGGTAACGCCTAATCTTTTTGCCAATTCCTGCAGCTTACATGCTGTGCTTTTGGTGCATGTAGTACAATCATGCTCGTAGCTTGCCAGCAGCAGCTCTATTGTGAACTTGCGTATGCTGCGCAATTGTGCGGTATTGGTTTTGACCACCAAGCCCGGCTCCGGTTGTATAGAACACGAGGTATTAAGCCCGCGTCCTTCGACATCCACCAGACATAACCTGCAAGCACCGTATGTACTTAGCTCGGAATAATAGCAAAATGTCGGCATATCTATATTAGCCTTTCTAATCACTTCTAACAGGTTACGCTCTCCATTGAACGTAACGGTTTTTCCATCTACTGTTAATGCTTTCATTAAAATATTTTAATTAAATGGTATAATGGTTTATCATTAAGAACTTACAAATATACAAAAAAATGCTTGATATTATGGCATCCCCAAATATGCTATCGATAAAATCAAAATGAGCTTGTCCCAACTTTTTTGGTATTGTTAAAATCCGATACATGATTTTTTATGAATATATTTTCAGAAATCTTATTTGTTTTATTGCGGTAACGGCATGACCAATTTCCGAATTTCATTTCCCGCCATACCTTGCATATGAATGACAATGCAAAATTAACTCAACTAACGATAAAGGTCTGTGAATTTTTTACAGCCTAACTTACTATAATATGTGCAGGTTGGAGTTAAAAGGTACAATTGGAGGGCGAGGCTTTGGCAGTCTCATATTTTTTTGTTAAGTTGCATTGTTTATGTTTATTTATAATCTAATTTAAGATGAAAGGGAAATCATGCTTAACAATATTAATTTTTTGATAATTACAGCCTGCCTGTTATTCTGCCTTATATTTACTTCTTGCGACGAAATAACTCCGCCTTATGAGAAAAAAGATACAATAGTGGTGGACTCAAGTATCGCTAAAATAGTAATAGAAGATTATACAGGTTTCAAATGTTTAAACTGCCCTGAAGCTACTCAAATAGCGCACGATTTGCAGGAAATTTATGGCAATGACCAAATATATGTAGTTTCAATACACGCGGGAACTTTTGCAGTTCCAAACCAATTTGGTACTACAGATAAATATAAATATGATTTTCGCACGCAGGTTGGCAATGAGCTTAATGAAGCTATGGGCGTAAAGGGCTATCCTTCTGGAACAATAAACCGCATAACTTATGATGGAGTAAAACCTGTAGACCGTAAAAAATGGGCAAGCAAGGTATCGGAGCTTATCAATGAAAAAGTTGCTGCGCCTCTGAAAATAGTGGTGGCTCCTGTCTACGATCCGCAAACGCGGAAAATCAGTGTTGAAGTTGGATTAAAATATATTGCTGCAGCCAGCAATCAAAATGCTATTTCTGTGTGGATTTTGGAAGATAATTTTATCAATTGGCAAAAAGATGGTGATATTGATGTTGAATTTTATGAACATAATAATATACTAAGGTATTCATTTAATGGTACTTGGGGCGATGTCGTCAGTTCCAATACTATTACAGTGAATGAAGAGTTTATAAAAAAATATTCATATATTTTGCCTGAAGATAGCGATTGGACGCCTGAGAATTTAAAAGTCATCGCTTTTGTATACGACAATGCGGCGGCTGGACGCATATTGCAGGCAGAGCAAAAAGCAGTGGTAATACAATAGCTTCCAAACAGAAACACTTATGTTATTAACCATATAGTATATCTAAAGTTACAAAAACATATTCCGTTTGAAATGGATGGTGTATTTATGAAAAAAAATTAATAATTAGATGTTAGAAGAAATAAAAAAGAAATTTGAAAATAGAGATAGAGTAATTCGGGTCCTTTCTAAGAACGGTTATTTCAGAGCAGTTGCCGTGAAAAATACAGTCTCCGCTCAAACCGCCCAAACTGCCCATAAACTTGAACATATTCCTGCATTTTTCTTAGCCAAGGCGTTATCGTCAGCAACGATGATTTCAGCATTTTTGAAAGGCGAAGAGCGCATAATTTTTGATATAAGTAGCGACGGATTAATTAACCGCGTGTTTGCCGAAGCCATGCAAGTCGGTGAATGCCGCGGCTTTATACGGTTTTCAGACGATAATCAGAATACAAATATCATGACATTAGATGATATTATCGGCAATGGCACTCTGAAAATTTCTCGAATTTTATATAATAATGTTGAGCCAATAACTGGCATTGTTCCTTTGCAGTCGGGCGATATCGCAAATGATCTTGCATATTATTTCGCACAGTCGGAGCAAATCAATGCAGCAGTGGTATTGGATGTGGATTTTAATAATGACGGGATAATCACAAGCTCTGGCGGGATGTTGGTACAAGCGATGCCGGGTGCTATGCAGGATGAAATAGATGCTGTTGTTGAGTCTTTTTCGCAGATTGATTCGCTTTGTGCCGATTTTGACGCAGGCAACAGTCCCGAAGATGTATTGAAAAATTATTTGCCGTTTGATTTTGATGTCATAAAAAACAAGCAGGTGGATTTCTTTTGTCGCTGTTCAAAGAAGAATTTTATGTCTAAGTTATTGCTTTTAAACATGGATGAGCTTATTGATATGCAAAAGCACAAAAATAATGAATTAGTTTGTCAATATTGCAGCAAGCACTATTATTTGGACGAAAAAGATTTTTCAGACATAATTGGACAATTAATGGCAAAAAGAAATTAACTCCAATCAAAGATAAATAAATGTACGTTAAATAAATTAGCTCTTATCTTCTTGGATAATCAAGTGCTTGAGTGACGGATCATTGTCAAGTGCTTGAATATCTTCGGAAGTGATGTTCAAAACCAAATCTGGCTGCTCATTCTCTTCTTCGCGCAATTTTTGGTCAGCTATTTCTTCAATTTCTCGCAACTTAGGTAGCTCAGCAAGCGAATTCAAGCCAAATGCTTTCAAAAAATCTTGCGTTGTAGCGTATAGCAGCGGCTTTCCTATAACATCTTTACGTCCTGCAATCTTAATTAATTGCTTTTCAATTAAAATATTAATTATTTCGCTGGAACTCATAACTCCACGAATTCTATCGATTTCCTGTTTTGTTACAGGCTGTTTATAAGCAATAATTGATAATGTTTCAAGTTGGGCATTTGAAAATTTTTTACTGGTTTTTGCTTTCAACATCCGATAAACAATTTCGCCATACTGCGGCAAAGTTGCGAACTGGTAGCCGCCCGCGTAATTAACGATACGATAGGGACGATCGGATCCGTCCAGTTCTTCATTTATCTCAGCGACAAATTTTTCGATATCGGCAAGCGTAAAGCCGATGCTCTCATCGCTTATATTTTCAGCAGCATTGTTTTGCTCTATCTCTATTATTTTATTAGCAGTTTGCACATTATTGCTATTGTCGCCGATGGCAATATTAAAAATATTTTCAGAAGTTAATATCTCGTCGGAATTTGCAGCGAATATTAACGCTTCTACAACAGCTTTTTGTTCTTTCCGAGGTAAAGTTAGAAACAATGGTAAATTTGCTTTCATTTTATATGACCAATTACGTTTTTGACATGCAAAATTACTGATTTTCCCTACATTATACAAATATTGGAGAAAGGAGGAGGATAGCTGTTTTGCTCAATATAATTTTTTCTTGTAATTTTTTGATATAATTCATATCTTTGTGGCAAAACAATCAGGTGAATATTATGCGTATAATTAGTTGGAATATAAATGGTTACCGCGCTGTAACGGGACAAAATCCGAGCAAAAGGTACGACGAAATTACTAAAAACAACAAGCTTTTTGCATATATCCAAAGCTCCAATCCAGATATTATCTGTCTGCAGGAAACAAAAGCTGATATGGAACAAATCGTTGAAATTAATAGACTTCCAGAAGGGTATCAAGGTAAATATTTTTCTGCGACCTCGAAAAAAGGATACAGCGGCGTTGTTACTTTTGATAAACTGAATGCTCGGCATGAACAGGGTTTTGGAGTTGAAAAATTTGATGTTGAGGGCAGAGTAATTATTTCTTATTTGCAGGATTTAATTTTGCTAAACATATATTTTCCAAAAGGTTATGCTGATAATGAACGTTTGGATTACAAACTCGAATTTTATGATGCCATATTTGACTGTGTAGAAAAATTAAAAAATATTAACAAAAATATTGTAATATGCGGCGATTACAACACAGCTCATAATCCAATCGATTTGGCTCGCCCGAAGGAAAATGAGCAAGTATCTGGATTTCTTGAAGTTGAGCGTAAAAAGCTGGATCAACTTTGCGAATTGGGTTTTGTCGATGCCTTCCGCGAAAAGCATCATGGCGGCGGGCATTATTCGTGGTGGAGTAACCGCGGGCAGGCTCGCCGCAATAATGTTGGCTGGCGGATTGATTACCATTTTGTTTCCGAGCCACTTTGCGATAAAATTGTGGATTGTTTTTATGAACCTGATGTTCTGGGGTCAGACCACTGTCCAACTGTTTTAGATTTGGACATATAAATGCTTGAAATTACAGATATTTATGACGAGCGAATAAGGCATTATTGCAGCCTGCGATATACACCTAAACAACATATTGATGAAAATATTTTTATTGCAGAAGGCAGGCGTGTTGTAGAGAAAATATTGAATAGTAATATTAAAATAATTTCATTTTTTGCAACGAAAGAATTTTATGACGAATACCAAAATTTAATAGACAGCAGGCAGATTCCGCAAGATAAGCAGTTTGTTGCTTCAAAAGAATTAATGGCTCAAGTCGTTGGTTTTAAGATACATACAGGGATTATGGCAATTGCTGAACGTCCTGATTTTTGTCCCATCTCCGAGCTTTCGGACACTATAGTTGCTACAAATAATATTGTCGATGCAGAGAATATTGGCGCAATCATTCGTAATCTTGCGGCATTCAATTTCGATTCTTTTATGTTCGATAAGACCTCAACGAACCCGTACTTGCGGCGGGCAGTGCGTGTTTCAATGGGAACGGTTTTATCGACGAAAATTCATCAGTCAATAAATCTTATAGATGACTTATATCATTTAAAATCAATGGGTTATACTATACTTGCGGCTGAAATAACCGACCATTCCACATCACTTTTCGACTTCCAATTCCCACAAAAAAAAGTAATAGTCTTTGGCAATGAAGCCAATGGGATAAGTCGTGATATTTTAGATGCCTGCAACACTGTGCTGCATATTCCGATAAATCCAGCAGTTTCTTCTATAAATGTTGCAGCTTCAAGTGCTATATTTTTAAGCTATATATCTACATTTATGAATAAAAAATCATAAATGTAATGGCTTTACGCTTTTTCTGCCTATGCTGTGATATTCCATACCGAACTTAGCCATATCCTCAACAGGAAACAGATTCCTGCCGTCAAAAATGAGATTATTCTTCAATTTAGACTTCACAATGGAAAAGTCAGGGTTCCGGAATATGTTCCATTCAGTGCATATAATTAGCGCATCGGCACTTTCCAATGCGTCGTACATTTTCTGCGAATATGCTATTTTATTGCCAAACCGCAGCTTGGTATTGGGCATAGCCTCTGGATCGAATGCTGCCACCTCTGCATCTCTATCTAATAGATATTCAATGAGCTTAAATGCAGGAGCTTCTCGTATGTCATCGGTATTTGGCTTGAATGCCAGCCCCCATATTGCGAACTTGCGTCCCGCCAGATTTTTATCAAACCGGCGATAAATACGCTCACAAAAGCGGCTTATTTGCAGCCCGTTTATTTCCTGCGCCATCTCAACCAAACGTAACGGAGCATCTACGGTATTCGCCGAATATGCCAATGCACGCACATCTTTTGGGAAACACGAACCGCCATAGCCAATGCCTGCATATAAAAATTTCTTACCGATACGGGAATCGCTGCCAATGCCAAACCTGATCTTATCTATATCAGCCCCAACGGTCTGGCAGTAATGCGCTAAGTCGTTCATAAACGATATCTTAGTGGCAAGAAAGGCATTAGCGGCATATTTGGTTACCTCAGCGCTTTTCTCATCCATGACCAATATGGGATTTCCCGAGCGCACAAAAGGAGCATACAGGTCGCACAATATCTCTTCAGCCCATTTATCACTTGTGCCTATGACCACTCTGTCAGGCTTCAACGCCTCTTCAAGAGCAGCACCTTCGCTCAAAAATTCAGGATTGCTAACAACCACAAACCGCTCTTTAGAAAGATATTCTGCCAGTACAGTCGTTACCTGCTCTGCGGTACCAACAGGCACAGTGCTTTTGTTGATAATAATTTTTTTATCGGTAATGCCGTTTCTTTGAATAAACAAAGCCAATGTTTTCGCCATGTTCAGCACATGCTGCAAATCGGCAGAACCATCTTCGCTCGGCGGAGTCGGCAGGCATAAAAAGATTATGTTGCAATTAGTGATGCATTCTTCTAAGTTCGTTGTAAATATTATATTTCCATTCTTATTGTTTGTCTCAAGCAGCCTGTCCAATCCGGGCTCATATATCGTGCATATAGACTGCCTTAAGCTATTAATTTTCGCCTCATCTATATCAACACACCACACCTTGTTGCCCGTCGAAGCAAAGCAATTGCCTGTTACAAGCCCAACATATCCTGTTCCAATTATACCAATATTATATACCATATTATCTTTCTTTAAATTTTAAAAAAACATTAAAATACAAAAAAAATGCGATATTGTATAATAGCGGCGTATTTTTTTGTTTCATAAATATTTGTTAATAAATAGCCATGCTTTTTGTTCTTGAGCTTATCTGAAAACAGTATTACCCATTTTTAGCCTATAAGGGTAATTCCAATGTCGATTGTAGGTCTTGTAATCTACTGGATTTATTGAAGTTAATTTGTACGGCTACATACATTATATCTCGAACATTCATCGTTTAGAAGCCAAAACACATCACAATTTGGAAGTCTTTTATGATACCTTCAGTCTGATTTCAAAACGATAACCGATTATAGCAAATTATAGCAAAGATAATAAAAATAAGGCTTAATGGAAAAAAAAGAGGCTACTTTCTTTGTAACTATGTTCTATAACAGCATGTTACCCTATGCCAAACGTCTCTTTTTCTTGTTTCTGTTGCCGAAAAATTATTCGAAAAACTTCCTTATTTTCAGCATAACCACCGCCGCCAAAACCGTCCGATAGTTCTATTTCAATTGCTGTTCAAAGCATGTCAGACCCATATTGTTCTATTTTTTTATTTAAAAATGCCACATATCATCGGACTGAATAGATATAGCTTTGAACATTAAGCATAAAATTAAAATATATATATTTAATGATAATATTCTCTAAAATATTAATCTTGAAGCTAAATAAGCAAGCATGTATCGGATTTTAACAATACCGAAATTTTAAAAATATTGTGATGACGCATGTTTTCACGTTGAATTGGAAAGCAATTTTCTATTAATTTGTATTCATTTTTCGTTAATATCATAACACAAGTATACAAAAAATGCGTTAACAAACATTAATCTAAGGAGGCGTGTAGAGATGGCAATTATATAGGTATTATGAAAAATAATTCATAAATATGTCAGAAATATTATCAAAATAGCTCGCATAAAACGAGCTATTTTGATGGTAAATATAATGATATATTATAATTTTTTCAAATTTTTCTTTGAAGCTTCAGATAATAAATCTGCAAAAGAATATTCGCCTCGATGCACCGCATTGCTTGGAATATTGGTTTTGTCGCCATATTTGCTAAATCGTCCATCGCTCTTCTGTTTGCCAATTTCTGATTTTGGAGGCTGCAGTGCCGATTCAAAAATTAAAAAATATTTTTCCGCATCTTTATTCGCTATTTTTATTTTGACTAAGTCGAAATTATTGAGCATGATTTTGTCGCCATTCAGCAATGCTTGCATTCGAGCTTTTGGCATAAATCCTTCAATTTCATCATTTAAGCAAACTGTTACTCCATTTTTACTTATAGCTGTAACAATTCCAGCATATTCTTCCCCAACTGCATATTTTTCTGCAACTTCTGCCCAATTATTAGGAAGAGTACGGCGATACGACAACGCTATTCTGCCTTCATCAGGATTTAATGCGATAATTTCAGCTTCAAGTTCCTGTCCTACAGCAAAAGTTTCATTCAAATTCTGTGGACGTTTTGTCCAGGATATTTCACTATTTCGCACAAAACCATCAATATTTTCAGATATTGTAACAACAAACCCATCATTAGTTATCTTTTTTACGGTTCCTTTAACTCGTTTTCCAACTGCAAAATCAGCATACAAGTTATGCCAATCAGGAACATGCTGTTTTGTTTTCAGAGAGAGAAGAATTCGTCCTTTTAGCTTGTCTGCATTGATAATTCGAGCTCTAAATTTATCGCCAACTTGTGCAAAAGTATGTGGATCGTCAATAGCTTGGTACTTCGATAATAAATTAGCAGGTGCATAGCCCTCCAAACCATTTTCCAAACTAAAAACGATTCCATGCGCAAGAATTATTTTTACAGTAACATCCACATCCAGACCATTAGCAATAGCCTTCCATTTTTCATTCTCATCAAATTGGACTTTGCTTATTTTGGCAACCTTTGCAAATTCGTCCTCCGTGAAATCGACAACTATAACTCTTATCGTTTTCCCAATTTCATTTTGTGCTTCTTCATCGGTGAAATGCCGTGTTTTTGAGAATAGCTTAAAAGGAAGAAAAATAGGCAGCTCCTTATACAAGGTTTTAAATCCGCCTTTCACAACCGAGCTTATTTCAACTTCAATAGCTTCTGCCGTTTCATGAATTTTTTTTAATTCATCAAAAATTTGATTAATTCGTTGTCTTTTTTCGTCTGCTGCATTTGCTGTAGCAATTACTGTTTCTTGATCTGACATCAACAATTTTATCCTAAAAAATTAAGTAGACTACAAATTTAAACAAAAAAAATTATATGATAAAGAAAAATATAATTAATCTCCCTTTATTGCATTATTTTTTATTTTTATTATCGATTTTCTCAGAAATTTTTTGTTACATTCTGTTCATACAAACTGGATAATTTTTTAGTATATTTGTATTATGAAATTGACAGAAAAGGATATAAACCATTGAAAAATATTGACTTGATTGTATTGAAAAATTATTCAGACGAATCAAAAGATTTAGGAGAGTTTTTACTCGATATGATAAAACTGATGTAATGTTTTAACATTTTTTTTTCATAGATTATTTCTCCTTTCTGTATAATTTCACATCTTCATATTGACAGTCAATATACCGTGAAACGAGCTGAGTTATTTTGATTGTGTCTTTTGAATTAAAAACGATTTTATGCTTTCGTTCATTTTTAGGTTCTTGTTGAGCATTTATATCGCACCAACCAAGTGGAGTTATTATAGAATCTTTAGAAATTATTTGGTATGTTCCCGAAATTGTATCACAAGATGTAAATTTTCCATGATTATTGTTTTCAGCAATTTGGCTCATTAATCGAATAGAATCAGTGGAAAAAAATGATAATTTGATAATGCAAGTATCATTTGCATATCCTGCATCAGGATTATGATAGGTATTATAATAAACAGCTTCCCACTCACCGCCCAGCATGCTTTTGAGTTCTCCGATGGTTTGTGGCGGTTTAAATGTGTTGTCATTGGGTTCATTGCTATCACTGCATCCTGTCATTGCAAACACAAGCATAATCAGTAAAATTAATGAATATTTTTTCACAAAGCCCTCCGTATTCAGATAAAAAAGTGTATAAAATGGTTATTTGAAGTTGTAACGCATAGTGTTATTTTTTTTATTAGATTTTTGTAACTGTTTTTTTGACAGTTATGATGATATTGCCATTTCTTAAGCGTCAAACTACAACATATTTTTTATATGTGCAAGAAATATTTTTTAAATTTTTATTTTTGAAATACTTCAAAGGCAATAAGAATTTATGAACAAATATTCATGATTTTTAATATTTCTGTAGCCCAGTTGCTACTGTCTGCAACTTTTGTATTTGGACTATTTAAAATATACAAACTGCGATAATTGCCAGCCGCAGCGATACAGCCAATAACCTGTATCGCTGTTTTTTTTTGTGGTAAATTGAAAGAATATAAACGCCTACGCCTGCTAAACCCGCATGTTACATTCGTTTCAGATTGACGGCAGTGCCGAGAATTGTGTCGGCGGTTTGCACAGACTTGGAATTTAATTCGTAAGCTCGCTGTGCCGTTATCATGTTCACCATTTCATCAACAACGCTAACATTCGATGTCTCCAAATACTTTTGCAAAACCTCGCCAGTATTGTTCACGCCCGGCTCCTCAAACATAGCCTGACCGCTTGCAGGCGATTCTACATAAATATTTTCGCCGAGACTGCGCAAGCCGCCCGGATTAACAAAGCGCGCCAGCTCTATCTGCCCGACAGTCTCCACCTCTGTGGAAAATTCGCGCAAAATATTCACCGTGCCATTACGGGATATCTGGATTTCCACCGTATCATCGGGAATAGTTATGCCGGGATTCAAGCGATAGCCGTGAGATGTTACAATTTCGCCATTCCTGTTCAAATTGAAAGAGCCGTCGCGTGTATAAGCTGTATGATTATCTGGTAGTTGCAATACAAAAAAGCCTTCGCCATTAATTGCAATATCAAGCGGACGATTGGTTTGATTGACATCGCCCTGCTTGAAATTTTTCGCAGTGCCAACCACCTCAACACCAGAGCCTATCTGCACCTCGTTCAGCGGCTCAACACCATTGCGGCTGATAGCGCCCGCTGGACGCAGGGTTTCATAGAGCAAATCCTGAAACTCCGGTCTAACACTTTTATAGCCGGTAGTATTAACATTCGCTATATTGTTAGATATGATTTCGACATATCTTTGCTGAGCATTCAAGCCGGTTGCGGCTGTTCTAAGCGTCTTATCCATAATTAAGTTATCCTGAATTATTAAAAAAAATTAATAATAGCCGAATTTCGCGACTTGCATTGATTTATCCAATGTACTGTCATTTGTCTGTATAACCTTGCTGCCTGCCTCGAATGCCCGCTGCAATTCAATCATCGTAACCATTTCATTAATAATATCAACGTTCGAGCCTTCCAGCCAGCCTTGCTTTATATTCACATTATCCTGCGGCACATTGACCAGACCTGCATCAACATCAGGCAAAAAATCCTGACTGGATAGGCGTACAAGCTGCGAATAATCCTCAGCATCGACGATTTTCAGCGTGGCAACAGGCTCGTCATTGGCATAAATTTCGCCGGTGTTTGCAATGGTTACGTCTACTGCCTTGCGCTCCGTTTTGCCGTCGCTGCCATCAATGCTGGTATAATCAGGTATGCGTATCGCCTCATTATTCGTCCCGAGAACATACTTGCCGTCATGCGATACCAAAAAGCCGTCGGGCGTTAGCTTGAAGCTGCCATTACGGGTCAGCGTCTCCTCGCCATCAGCACTCCGCAGCGTAAAAAAGCCGCTGCCGTCAATTGCAATATCGAGTGGATTATTTGTATTATTTGAGCTGCCTGCCTTCCAGTCAGTATAGGAGCCTATCGGTGGGTCATCCTGTTCCAGCTTGCCTGCGTGATTGAACAGGCTCGCTTTGGCATCAACCAGATTGCGTTCAAACACGCCAGCACGTTTAAAAGCAGTCGTTCCTGCGTTTGCGATATTATTTGCGGTAACTTCAAGCCGAGTCTGTGTATTAAGCAAGCCGAGTGCAGCCGTGTGTAGTTCCTTGAGCATATTGCGACCTAATTTATTAACTATATAATGCGCCCTCAAGCCTCATGCCAGTAAAAGGCATATATTGCATAAGTCATTATATATAACATTATTATGTTTTTTATTTGACTTATGATTCAATCTAAAATCATGCTGAATAATCGCCACTGCCTAATAATCGCACATAAAAAGCAGCAGGCTAAAAAATGCGGATATATTTCTTTTAACGTACATAGTTGCATGTTATAACTTGAAGATTATTAATAAAAATTCACTATTTTATTTTTATTGTTGGATGGATATTTTTATGTATCTTACCTGCAAATGAAAATTGCAGATAATATTAATAAAATATCATGGTCGATGGCGGATAAAGCCACTTATGTGCTGTACGGCTTTGCGATGATTGCAATTCTTAGAGTTACAAATGAAATTGAATTAGGCGTATTTACATTATTCAATTACCTGCATAATATAATACTTAACATTTCTGATTCATTCAGTTTGCAAGCAATATTACAATTTTCAGCTGAAGAAAGTGAAAAGCCCCGAGTAAACACTATCGCTATGTTCAACCATATAATCGTTGTAAGTTTATTTGTTGCTCTTGCAGTTATTTTCAAAAATCCAATAGCTGACATTTTAAAACAGCCAAAAGTGGTTTATATCGTCGAAGCCTTGCCAATACTGGCTTTAATCTCCATTCCAAGGTATTTTTGCGCGAGAATATTATATCGCGAAATGAAAATTTTTCGACTTTTTTTAACAAATCTCACATATTTTGGTTCAATGAGCCTTATTATTTTCTATTGCATTTTTACAAATTTTTTCCTTAATTACAGTTCCATAATCAACATCACTTATATCGGTGCGGGATTTAGCGCAATAATTTCATTTATATTGACTTATAAGTATTGGAAATTCAGTTTGAAGGGAAAAACGAAATATGTTGATGTGCTTAAATTTTCACTTAAATACACAATCACTGGAATTATTATGCCTTTGCCAAAATATTGTGATGTGTTTCTGATTCAATATTTTTACGGCACAGCGATAGTTGGGTTATATTCGCCCGCTAAAACCATTTTTAGATTCGTCGATGAAGCCATAAATACGGCTTATTCTTTAATTTATGTTCCAAGCGTTAAACTGATAGCAAAAAATGATATAAAATCACTGAATTCCTTAATAACAAAAGCCATTTCCTTCTTATTTATCGGCTTTACATGCGTAACAATATTTGGATTACTTGGGGGAAATAATTGGTTTAGCGTGTTTTTGCCGGATAAATTTGCATTTGCAATACCATTTTTCAATGTATTGATGATTTCATCTGTATTATTGCCAATAACTCTTTTAAACACAACAATTAGCGCAAGCGGCAAACCTGAAGTCATAGCTAAATTTGTTTTAATCAGTTTTCCATTTTGGTTAGCTGCATTTTTCATTACTGGAGTATTCTTCAATTCGCAACCACTATTAATACCATTGCCTTACGTAATATTTTTGTTAATATTATCTATCTTATTTTTCAGATATGCCAGCAAACATTTTAATTTTAAATTTCATCAGCTATTTCGGGCAGTACCCGACACATTGAACTTCATCAAAAACAGGCTAAACTTGTAGAAATTGGATGAAAGCACAATTAATTAAATAATTTTCATTATACTTCAGCTCATGTTATAGCGTTGCCTGTTCTTTATACCTTCTCATCATTTTACTGCACCTCCGCATTAACATGGTAGATAATAAGTTAAGCGGTAAAAATTTTCTAATTTACTTTTAAAATAGTAGGAGCTTATATGCAACGTAGAGTTTATAGCAAAATTTTTAAAGAGAATTGCGTCCGTTTGAGCTTAGAACGCGACGACATTCCAAATTTAGCCCGCGAATTGGGCATCAAATCCGACTTGATATATAGTTGAAGGAAAGAATTTAAAATTAAAGGAGCGAATAGTTTTCCGGGTAAAGGTAACAGCGTTCAAAGCGATGAAGTCAAGGAATTGCAGCAACTTAAGCGAAGTTATGCCCGCTTGGAAAAGGAGAACGAAATCCTAAAAAAAGCGTTGAGCATCATCTTCCAGAGCGAGCTTTAAAGTATGAATTTATTTTAATAAACAAGAAGATTTATACAATAGAGACGATGTGTC
>JAVBOP010000194.1:0-7651 GCA_031550405.1 Kapaibacterium sp. (SeqCode) | reverse complement strand
GCACAGTAAAACCACTTCCTCCGCTAATACAAATTCCGTTTATGTTATGTGTGCAAATAAATTTATGCTTTCGCCTCCACCATGGACAGAGAGACCAGCCCAGTCATTGCCATGAAATTTAGATTGGCTAACATTTACTTTATCTGCATTCCCAATCAAAATACCGGCAAGTTTGTTATAATTACAAATAGCATTATTAACGTTTATTTCATAATGAATTTCAGAGACCTCTATTCCAATTTTATTTCTATTACATTTCACACCATCAATATTAATATTTTCACATTTTATAATATTAATTCCATTTATTCTATTTTCATCGCATCGGATGTCGTTAAGATTAACATTTGAACAATCAGCAACATAAATTCCGGCATATTTATTTTTATTACATTTAACATTATTAAAATTAACATTTGAACAATCAATAATACAAAATCCATTGCCTTTATTTTTATAACAAACAACATGCTCTATATCAACATTGGCATATCTACCAATATAAATTCCATCACCTTTATTTTTATAGCAAATAATATTTTTAAGATTCACATTGACAGTAGCGGCTGAATCATCGTTGTAATAAATAAAAATTCCAATATATCTTGCCCTTTCCACCCGAATATTCTCCATCGTTACATCAACATCTTTAAAATAAAATGTATGCCATTCGTCTCGTCCATCTACTCCGCAAACAGGTTTCTGATTTTCATTTAATTCCGCAGTAAATTTCAGACTTTTCGTTATTGGATTATCTCCATGAGATATATGTTTTGTCAGCTCAATTAATGAACATATTTTAATAATATCTCCATCATTAGCATTTTTTATTGCTTCGTGCAATTCGTCTTCAGTATTGACGATGTGGGTTTTTGGTTCTTGGTTCACGATAGTTTTATGAATATTTTTTAACAATTATAACACAAAGGCAAATCTGTGAGGATTTGCCTGAGTAGGATTAATTTGAGTGAAAAGTTTGTAAACTATTACGAGTAAGTATTTTTTCTATTATAGTTCATCGGGTTCGATAATTTCTTCTTCACTCGGAACAATAATTTCCATTTTTCCATGTATCCTGTCATGGCATGTTGTGCAAAGTATCATGATGTTGTCAATGTGGCTTTTGCCGCCATCAGCATATCTTTCTTTATGGTGGTATTCAGCTTCTTTATAATCTTTAAATGAGCAATTGCATAATTCACAAGTGTTTTTCATTGCAAATATAGCTATTTTGTCTTCATCACTGATTTGACGTTTGTCATCAAGTTCTTGAAGCAGTTTTTTACCAGAGAACTCTTTTATTAAAATATCTCTGCGTAATGCTATAATTTTCTCAGACCAACCACCTCGCACATTATCATAAAAACGTTGATAATTAATATTGGATTTTCGATGATCTTCATTATAAACCTTACTATGAAAGTCAATGATGAACTTCCTAATTAACTCTTCCTGCCCAACTAATGAATAACTCAACTTCAATTCTCTCACCATAGTATAAACAGCTAATACCCAAGCATGCTTCTCTAAATACTTGTAGTTGCCAGGATCTGCGGGAAAGCATTTTTCTAAATAGTTAAGAATACTTAAAGCATTTTTAAACTCTTTTGATGTTTCTGCTAAATCTTTATAGTTATCAAAAAAAGTATATAATTCATTTGAACCGCTTTGTTTAGCTCCAAAGTTTTCATAAAAAAGTATTCTTGCTGTATCTGGATAAACACCATATCTATCTTGCGAAATGCCAATAGACTTTGCCATGAATGGGTGATCGGCTAACTCTCTCATACAGTCAACGATTTTTCCGGGTTTTGCATTCAGGCGTTCTCCTAAAGACAGAGGCTTTCCCCTTTGTAGCCTTGAAAAGATTAAACGCACTTTTTCATCATCATAATCTTCTAATATATAAAAAGTCAAATTGTATTCAAGGAAGTTATCTTTATCGTCGTCATTTAAGGGGTTGTCGCCATTAAATGTTTTGCCGTCTCGGTGCTTGCCTGAAAATTTTGCATTTAATTTTAGTTTATTGTCATAAAAATCTGATATGCAATTAAGTCTTTGCTGTCCGTCTACAATGTAGTAGATTTTTTCATCAGACTTGTAATTAAGGAAAAAAATTGGCAAAGGTTCTTTGCTCAATATTGTATCTATAAGGCATTGTTTGTCCTCTTTTGACCATGCATCTTTTGGTCTTTGATAAGTATAATCAACTTTGTACTTATTTCGATCGTTGATAAAATTCTGGATTTTCATATTTTCTCTTTTTCCTAATTTTTTATAAAAATGTTAATAAAACTATCTGTCAATATAATGAATTAATTTCTATGTATATATAAGTATTTATGCTAAACTTGCATATACAATTAAAATATATTCATAAATCTTATGACAATGATTTATATTTTTACATTATCACGAGCGTCTTTTCAAAAAACTTCCTATTAGATACATTACTGTAACTCCAAAGCCTATAAAAGCTACTGGTGAAGCGGTCAAAATTGTTACAACTAATAAACCTATTGCAAGAATTATCAGCATGAATTTTATAATACAGCTCATATATTACAAGTTGTTATGTTTATAAAATAAGCTAACATTTTTTCTTTTTGCTGCCAAAAATACTATTAACAACTTTCATTGCTACAATAGTTCCAACAGATTTGCCAACTTTTTTGCCGGACATAATATTATCTACAGCTTTGCCTGCTTTTCTTTCGCGTCCTTGTTTAGTTGTTGGTACGCCTGTTGTGCGGGCAACTTTCTGTTTTACTTTTGTAATTCCTACTGCTCGTTTAAGTGAGAAACTTAATCCCGGTATTCCAAATAATCCCATTTCTGACTCCGATATTTTTGTTCATTTATGAATATTTTTTAATATTATAGAGGCGTTGCTTACAACGCCTCTACGAAATTTCGTGTACTACATTTGTATTACATCCTGCTTCCTTCGCCAAGCGTAACTGTGTCAGGAAGAAGATTAGCGTTATGTTTGTCTGCAACTTGTACTTTTAATCCAAAATGTGCTTTAAATTTGTCTTCAACATCGCCGACTTTTTCAGTGGCTTTAATTTTAAGTTTTCCAGCATCTTTATTAATTTTAGCACTGCTTTTTTCATTAAGAGTATTAATTGTCATTCGTCCATCGGCAATATGCGCCCCTTTGTAAACCCGCAAAGCACAACCGAATGCCGACAAAAATCTGTTAGACAAGTCCGATATTGTCATCGTACCTTCAACTTCAAAATTAGTATTTGTGAAGTTGTCTTTAATTGAATCGAAGATACCCATAGTACGCCTCCTATAATTGCCCCGCAGCCGTTAGTGTAATGCTGTTATCTACTAAAGCTGTATCAGCGGGATTAGCAACCTGAATTGTAATGCCAAATTCTTCTTTGAATTTGTCTTCAAAATTGCCAACCTTCATGTTTCCTCTAACACTTAACTCGCCTTTGGCTTTTGCATCTGCCGAGCGAATAGAAGCAAGTGTCGCATCGTCATCAGCAAATTTTTTTCCTACATAAACACGTAATGTTGCTCCGTATGCTTTTTTGAAATCTGCTTTTAATGTCTTTACTTTCATAAGACCTTTAACTGTAATGTCAGCCATAATTAATCCTTTTTATAATTATAATCAATGCTTACTCTATATGGTTTTCAGCTTCCCCAAATGGTATATATTATTAAAAAATATTCATAAATTGACGACAAACACAACGCAGCTCGTGAGCCGTTTGAGTTGCGAAATCAAAACGAAGAAAACTAAATCTATATTGGTATGTTTATACTCATATATTTTAAGATATGTAAATATCGGAAGTTTAACCCACGAGCCAAAAATATTGTGGACTCTTCCAATATGAGTAGAGGTATATGAGTAATTTATCACATATACAATATAGATTTAAAATTGTAGAAGTTTGGTTTGATTCATCGTTACCGATGCAACCCTACTTCATTTTGATTTCGCATTGCAAAGATAAGAAAAGTATTCGATATGGCAAAATTTTCATTGATTTTTTCGGGGGGGATGGAGAATAGTAAAGTAGTAAATATATTTACTGTTTATAAGTTTATAATTTTATAACTTAATTCATTTGTACTTTTGGCTATTATTTAATAGTTTTTGTTAAATTATAGCAAATTTATATCTTAATTCTTCAGTATATCATAGATGCTTATAGAAAACCTTATGCAAGAACTATGTTCAAAAACAAAGTTCTTACTTCTAACGGACAAAAAATTATTAAAATTTATTCAGAAATGGTTATGTTGTGTTTTCTATCCGACCATGATCCGCTCTTCCGGTAAGATGTATTTTAATTCCTTCTTGGGCGAGAAAAAAGCCAGGAAGAAAGAAAGAACCCCAACACGCCCTATAAACATCAATGCAATAAGGATATATTTGGATGGAACTATGAGCCTGTATGTGATGTCAAGAGTTAATCCTGTGGTCGAGATTGCTGAAACAACGTCGAATAGCAGCGCCTCGAATGACATTTCAGGCTGTAAACAAACTATAGCAAACAGCAAAATGCTGACTGTGATAACAGATGATATGAATATCATTTTTGCCTTTTCCAAGGTCGCAGAAGTAACTTGGCGATGGAATATTTCTATGTGGTCTTTGCTACGTATATAACTGATAAAATGCAATACAATTACCGCAAATGTCGTTGTTTTGATGCCGCCGCCTGTTGAACCCGGCGACGCTCCTATCCACATTAGTACTATTACAATAAACCATGTTGCATGATTTAAGCCGTCAAGATTGACTGAATTGAAGCCAGCGGTGCGCGATGTGATTGACAAAAACAAGCTATGAAACAGTCTGTCGCCTGCATCCATCCATTTTTCAGCTGGGAAGCTTTCAGCGAGAAATATTGATATTGTTCCAATTACTATTAATATAAAGGTGGTTATGAAAACGGTGCGCGTTGTCAATGTTAGCCGCCGCCTGTTATCGAAAGATTTATTTTTGAATAAGATATAGGAAAACATGTTGGCAAATGCAAAATATCCTATACCTCCAAAAAAAATCAAGAACATAACCGTTGATAAAAATGGTATGTTTTGCTGCACATGGCTGCTTGTCAAGCCTTCTGGAAATGTTGAAAAGCCTGCATTGCAAAAAGCGGATATTGAGTGAAAAAGCGCAGTAATAGCCGTTTTAACATTAAAATCAATACCGCCGCCAAGTGAAAAATATAAGCTGACTGCTCCTATAAGTTCAAATGCAAAGGTAAATATGGTGATTTTTTTCAAAACATTAGAAACCTCGCTCAAGCTATCTTCACTTAAAATATCTTTGACCATTATCCGCATCCTGTAACTAAGCCCGCCTAGCACAAGTGTAGCAAAAAAAGAAGACAGCGTCATCACACCAATTCCACCGATTTGTATAAGGCAAATGATAATAAACCGCCCGAGAGAAGTGTAGTCGTATGCGATATTCACAGTGCTCAAACCCGTAACGCACACCGCACTTGTCGCAGTAAAAAAAGCGTCGTGCACATTCACCGGATTGTCAATCGGAGAAGCCTTTGGCAGCATTAAAAGTAGCCCGCCAATGATAATGATAATGGCAAAGCTCATGGCAGTAATTGCTCCCGGATGTATGCGCATTTTGCTCAAAACGTTATTATGCCGCAATATTTTAATTAAAAAAACGATGAATATGCTCAGCTGGACGAATGCAAAATAGGCAAAAGAGATATCAATTATTGTGTAGTTGCTAAAAATTCCAATAAGAAAATCCAGCGCCATTTCCTGTAAAAAGAGCTGCGTTAGCAATAGAAAGGCAATAATATTTTCAACTATCCTTGAACGCAGGTATTGCTTCCTGTTTTTTACGATAAACCAGCGTATAAATTCCTGAAAAACGAAAGCAATAGTTGTGGTTTTTATACATTTTTTGATTACTGCAGCTTGCTCTATATTAATGTAAAAGCCTATAATTAACAGAATTAAGACAACAGCAGCAATAGAAATCAAAACAAACAAAATATCTAAAAATATTTTAATAGGCTTAAGTTTTTCTATTACTTCGGACACGGCAGTTAAAAGTTAAAATCCAAAATACAAATATAAGTAAATATCCGCTATTAAGTTTATTTCGGAAATACATTCAAGCAGAGACAAGCAGAAGTTAAAAAGCTGAATTCACGTATTTTATGAAAAAAAAATCATAAATGGCTATGCTTTCCATCTTTTTCATGTGCTGCTATTTCAAAAAAATATGGTAATTTTGCGATAGGTTTTTGGCTATAAATTAAATTTGGATTAATATGAAAAGAGTTATGCTGTCAACAGGCGGCGGCGATTGCCCCGGTCTGAATGCCGTAATACGCGCTTTTGTTAAGAGAGCCCATCAGGAGCATGATTGGGAGGTTTTGGGCTGCATACAGTCTTTTAATGGCATATTGAAGGAGCCGACGGAGTTAAAGCTGCTATCCCCAGAGGTGGTCTCGGGCATTCATGTGCGCGGCGGAACCATAATCGGAACTACGAACAAAGGAGGACCGTTTGCATGGCCAGTGAAAAAATATGACGGCACATGGGAAGCGGTGGACAGGTCGGATGAGATGATACGCAAGTGCCAGATACTTGGCATTGATGCAGTTGTGAGCATCGGCGGCGACGGCTCGCAGCGTATTTCGCAGGCGCTGTACGAGAAGGGTTTGCCTGTTGTCGGTATCCCGAAAACGATTGATAATGACCTTGCTGCAACCGATTCTACTTTTGGATTTCAGACGGCGGTGCAAATAGCAACCGATGCTCTTGATAAACTCGTTACAACCGCTGAAAGCCATAACCGTGTATTAATTATGGAGGTTATGGGACGTGATGCAGGCTGGATTGCCTTAAGTTGTGCCATTGCGGGTGGGGCAGAGGTGTGCCTGATTCCGGAGATACCTTATGACATAAATAAGATTATGGATGTGCTGAATACGCGAAGGAAGCATGGCAAAAATTTTGCGGTTATCGTTATTTCGGAGGGTGCCAAACCTAAGAATGGCAATGTGTCTTCGATTGCAAATGACGAGGTGGGCTATGCCAATATTCGCTTGGCTGGAGCAGCAGTGCATTTGCGGGAAGAGCTGAAAACAGCGGGCTGTACCATGGATATACGTGAGACTGTTTTGGGGCATTTGCAGCGCGGCGGCAGCCCTGTGGCAATGGACAGGATACTTGCGACCCAGTTTGGCGTTAAAGCATTTGAACTGGTTAAATCGGGTGATTTTGGCAAAATGGTATCATACCGCCATCCAGATATTATTGCCGTGCCATTGGCGGATGTTATAAGCAGGATGAGTTTTGTTGATTTGAATAGCAATTTAGTGAGAACGGCACGCGGCATCAATCTATCTCTCGGCGATTGAAGGCAGCAGGGCAGTCACACTCAAAAATTGGTAATTCATTTAATACACTTTGCAAAAAAAATCAACAATTGCATGATTAGCTCAGCTGGCAGAGCAGCTGTCTCGTAAACAGCAGGCCGGGGGTTCGAGTCCGGCATTGTTACTTTATTGTTGCTTATGTGATTGTTAACTCATAATCAAAATCATGTAAGGTTTTATCTAAAAATAAATCTAATGTAATCTCCAGCATTTTCAACGACTTAGTGTATTTTTTAGTTTTTCTGTTAAATCTT
>JAVBOP010000141.1:0-10600 GCA_031550405.1 Kapaibacterium sp. (SeqCode) | reverse complement strand
AAGATTTAACAGAAAAACTAAAAGATACACTAAGTCGTTGAAAATGCTGGAGATTACATTAGATTTATTTTTAGATAAAACTTTACATGATTTTGATTATGAATTAACAATCACATAAGCAACAATAAAGTAACAATGCCTCCTTATAGGCGGCGGGTTTTTAGGAAAGACCTGCTCCCAATACCCATCGACGGCGAAGAGTTGCAAAGATGTTGCTATAAGTAAAAATGCTGTAAGTAAAAATATTTTTTTCATTTGATTAATTAATATTTATAAATAAAAAAATACATCTTTTTTTATCATTCATGAATGACAAAAAAGATGTATCGCTAATTAAGTTATATATTTTATTATCGGTTACATTGTAATTGAATTTATAATACAGGCTTGCAGGCAGGGCAAAAGCTACCCCTTTCCAATATTGGAAATAAGCAGGCAAAGGAATAGCACAAAGCAAAATATACATGATATTAATATTCTGCATGCTATCTAACTTGTCTAAAAACAAGAGCTTATGACGGATCTTTGACGCTATGTTTTTGTATAGAATATTCACGATAATCTCTACATAAATTTCATCCATCAAAATTATAAAATATTTCTCGTACATCCTACAATTATTATTATTTTTTTTAATTTATTTGGAAAGCACATCGCAAGGAAGGAATAAAGTATTTCTGAATTTATTTTCATGAAAGATAATTATGCAAGCCTTTTTTTAAGGGATTGCTTTGATTGTTGCGGTTTTTTAGTTATATTGAGAGCGTTTTATAATTATTAAATATGAGGAAATCAGGCAGCTATGAAAAAAATCTTTCTTCTATTCACCTTTTGTCTACTGATATGCAATAGCGGCTATTCGCAAAAGAAAACGTCATATATTATGCCTGATATTGGTGCGCCGGGCATGAATGTTTACATGGAGGTGTTTGCCCATGTTGATTCTATTGGTGCGTTCGGTAGCGATGGCATTAAATACAACAAGGCTGGTGGCGAATGGCACATAATGCCTGCCAGTACTGCCGATGCAGGCAAGATCATATTCGGTCCTATCGTTGTGAGCTGGAATGGACGGCTTATATCCACACAGGCTTTTATCAATCCCAACCTTAAACCAACATCGTGGAAATGGAATGCGGGCATAAAAATACCTGTCGTGCTTGTTCAAAACAGCAAGGCGATTGACACATTCGATTTTTATGTAGTGCAGCCATGCCCGTTGGGCGATATAAGCCAGAAGCTGACGCCAAAGACATACTGGGGCGGTGATTCCGTTATTATGCTTGGGCAGGAACCATTCGGTTTGCGCTCTCCACGCGGCGCTATGATAGTGGACAGCCTTATACTCGGAAACATAAAATACGTTGTATCCACGCAGGATTGTGATCCGGCAACGCCCGGCAATCAGGGATATTTGCCTCTTACGCTCATATCCATGGGCGATGTGCGCAGTGCTTCTGCCAGTTCCAGAATATCAATCGAAGGGGTAAGGCAGGATGGCGGTGCTGGCGGCGGCGGCGGCGGCGGTGCATTCGGCGACAATGTCGATCCAGACGTTGTGAATAAGAACCGCTCTGACCTGCGCGGCGGCAATGGCTTCACAGGCGGCGGCATTGGCGGTGTAAATAATGCGGCGCGGCGCATACTGGGCATAGGACCTGAGGACTTCTTCAGCGCTCGTGGTGGTGGAGTCGGTTCTGGCAGCCCCGACAATAATACGCAGAACGGCTGGGACAATACTTATGCCGGTTCAAGCATTAATGGAGTTAAAGGCTCGCAGAAAGCAGGCTATGAAGCATCTGGCGGCGGAACGGGACATCCTTTCGGCATATCCGGCAGCGGCAGCTTTAATAACAAGCCTAATGGCGGCTATGGCGGCGGCAGTGGAAGAGAACAGAAAAATAAAGGCGGGCTGGGAGCTTACGCAACACGCGGCACCGGTACAAGAGAAAGCGATGGCAATATCGTTGGCAATAAGATGTTAGTGCCTCTTGCCGGCGGCAGCGGCGGCGCTTCAGGAAATCCACAAGGCTCTGTGGCATCGACCAACTACTACTCAGGCTATGGCGGCGGCGGTGCTGGCGCTATTGCAATATATACTTATGCCAATACCTCCAAATATACGGTAAATGCCAATGGATGCAGCGGCAAGACGGCTGACTCGGAGGCGGGCGGTGCTGACGGCGGCAGCGGTTCCGGCGGCGGCGTTGTCATTGGAGCGAAGATAAAAGCGGAGAATATCAGCATTGATATAAAAGGCGGGAATGTGGGCAGCGATACCGCAGGCATGGGATACTGCCGTGTTGAAGGCAGCAACAGCAACATCACTTTCGCAGACAGCAAGCCATATACGCCTTATGCAGGTATTACAACCGATACTTCTTCGTATGTAGGCAAATCGAAGACATTGACATTGAAAGGCACTGGAGCATGTGATTTATACATACGGAATGAACGCAGCGACTGGAAGTTTCTGGCTACAACATACACTAACGACTGGTCTTATAATATAACAGATGCTGATTTCGGATATGATGGCGATAGCCTGTATTTCATCGCCGCATTGCAGGAGGTAAAGAACAGGCAGACGCCGACCGGTTATGCGAATGACCCGCATTTTATGATGTCGCAAGTGGCAGCCAATATCTTATATGTCGAAAAGACGCCATATATACAAAAGGCGGCGGATTTGCGCAAAGATACAACGGTTATTGCCTGCCAAGACATGAAAATTACATTCAATGTACAGAGCATATTAAATTATGGCGATGCCGATTTGATATTCTGGAAGGACAGGATTACTCATACGGTGCCATGGGCAAGTACGGAAATAACCGGCAAGGTGGCGGTGGACGGCAGCGGCAACCATGTTATAAAGCCTAAGGATACGGTATATGTGCAGGTTACGTATAATGTGCCTAATAGCAACATGCCGTCGAAAGTGTATGATACCTTGCGGATATGGCATAATGACAGCCTGCGGCCTAATCCATGGCTTATACCGATTGAAATAAATTTTGTCTCTATTGCAACAGCGAATGTGGATATAACAACCAAAGAGCCTATACAGACGCTTGATCTGGGCAGCTTTTGCAGTACATCGCCCAATGCTGCAACCAAATCTTTTCTTGTGCTTAATAACACCAACCAGCTGCTGCACTTGAAGCCATATACTATAAATGACCCAAATATTAAAGTTACAATACCCGGCGATTCAACACTTGCGCCAAATGGCGGTAGCTTGAAGATAGATGTTGCATTGCTTGATAACCCGATACCTCCGGGCAATTATGAATATTTTTTAATAAAACACTACGCCGAATGCCAAGGATATACCGATACGCTGCGCATTCGATATTCCATACTGGAAACGGTGCTGGAATATAATGCGGCAAATGTCAATTTTGGAAATGTGCGTGTTGGAGACGACAGCACTGTTACCGTGAAATTGAAGAACAGGAGCAACTATCCTGTATCGTTTGAAAGCACATATCTATCAACAAAAACTACTGATTACAGCATTGTGTCCACATCTCCAGCGCTGCCGTATATACTGTCTCCAAATGCCGAACTGGCGATAACCATACGCTTTTCTCCATCGCTGGTGGGCACTATTCGAGATACATTATATGCCATAGTGCCTGAAATCAGCACCATTGTAAATGGTGAAAATCGAATTATCGTATGTGCTGATACTGCGGCTCTGCCGCTTGTTGGCGTTGGCACGGCGTTCTCGCTTATTGCAAGCAAATATGAGATGGACTTCGGCATAACCGACTGCGATGACTACAGGTTAGATACGGTATGGGTGAAGAATGTCAGCACCACAAATGAGACAATAACGCTTAATAATCAGGCGAGAATTGAGCAGGACATTGCAGGCACATTCTCTATCACGGAGCAGCCTCAAGCCAATGCCGCAATTAAGCCCGGCGATTCGATGCGGTATATAGTCAAAGCTGTGCGGCATCCAGGCAATGTGGGCAAAATAGCAACAGGCAAATTGCTGATATATAATGATTCTTTAACTGTTAACCTGAAATTTGAAGTTGATGATGCGCGTATTGAGGTTGTGCCTAATCCCGTTGATTTTGGCAGCGTATCGCTCGGCAGCAACAGCAAGGTAACCGTAACTGTCAGAAATTTCGGCAAGTTGCCAAAGACTATAACCCTTACATCAACCAATGATAAGGCAACATACAGCTTTAACCCAACTGGCATAACTATTCTGCCTAACAGTACTGCAAATATAGAGATAACAGCAACGCCAAAGACTTCCTCTACCGAAGGAGCATTTATCGACAGCATGACCATTACTGCCAAGTGCCATACACATAAAGTGGCATTGGTCGGCAATATCATATCGGCAAAGATAAGCATACCATCGCTTGACTTTGGCAAAACATCGCCATGCGACACTGCTGCAATCGACAGTATATTAAGGAATATTGGGCAAACAGAAATTAAAGTGCTGGAGGTTACAGGTATCGACGGAGCTGATAAAGACTGGTTCTATGTTGCAGGTACAGACCCTGTGCCCGCTTCGCTTCAGCCAAACGGAACATTCAGGTTCAAGGTAGTATTCAAACCATATTCAGCTGTTGCAGGCGATAAACATGCGGCGCTGTATCTCAAGATACTTGCCGATGGCAAAGAGCAGACCGTCAGTATTCCGCTGAAAGGTCATGTCAGCCCGGGCATTATATCCATACCTACAGAACCTGATTTTGGCGATGTCTTCCTGTATGCTCAGGAGCAGATGAATGTGCGGCTGGAAAATACCGGCGAGTTCCCGATATTGATTAAAAAGGCATACTTGAAGTATGGCACTGATTTTACCTTAACCACGCCTATTACGAACTACTTACTGGATTATCCGCAGCATATATTTGCCACTGTCGCATTCAATGCGCAATCGCTTGGCTTGCACTATGATACTCTGATGCTTGATATTAGCTATGAAAGTTGTAACGAAACGGTGAAGATACCGATACAGGCGAATGTTATTCCGAATAATAAGCTATATATCAAGGCAGCTAAGCAAAGCATGATAGATCCAAGTAAGACAAACCACCATATACCGATTACTGTCAATTCTGCTCCCAATCCTCTGGGCAGCTTCACAATTGATGAGCTGGTGTTTGAATTCGACAGGACGTTATTCTATCCAACCAGCGTTACCAAAGGCACTATGAGCGTATCTTTTAACGGCGGCAGGCGTGTATTGACAGTGAAAAATATTGTGATTGATACACTGGAGCCTGATAAGGACGTGGTGCTGTTTGATATTGTGGGCGATGTGATGCTTGGCTCTATTGATTCGACTGATATTGCTATCACAAGTGTTAAATATACGGATAAGCTGAAGGTTGGCGAAGTTATCACTGAAGACGGTTATTTAACCATAGCCGTGTGTCCTTCTGGAGGCGACAGGCTTATTATCAATACCAACACATCGCCTTGGGTAAAAGTATTGACCAATCCTGCAAAATCAACGCTCGAGGTCGAATGCCAGACATTGGAAGTGGGACATCACTATCTGCAAGTCGTTGATTATATTGGAAATGCAGCAACAGTTCAGGAATGGGATGCAACATCAGTAAGCCAGAATTGGGAATTTAATATACCCATGGCGGGCTTCAGCGACGGCGCATATTATTTAATCATGCACACTCCAACAGCGCGGTACAAAACCAATTTCATTTTAATAAAATAACTATAGGGCGGACTTTTTCAGCCCGCCATTTTTTTATTTTTAAAGCGCTTCGAAGGTAATTCTATTGGTTTTATGAATAATTTTTTACTGAAAATAGGGCTGTTTTTATTGCCATTTGCTATACTGTCAATTCCTGCTGATTATTTTATCTCCAGAAATTTAATTAACTTGAAGGATACAAGATTTGCAGATAAATTGAAGGATTGTGCAATTTGGTCTGACATATATGACTCCAAAATTGATGTGGACGTGGCGGTGTATGGTTCATCAAGGGCAAGCTGCCACATTGTTTCGCAAATACTGGAAGATTCTTTAAAAATTCGTGCTTATAATATTGGTATAAGTAATCATACGTTTTGGATGCAGAATTTAAGGCATAAAGAGTATCTGAAATATAATAAATTGCCTAAGTATATTATTTATGATGTAGATATATTTTCGTTTACACTATTCAAATCTCTAAATAATATTGAGCAATTTTTACCTTATATGCTTTATAGTGAAGATATGAAACCATATTTGGACTTGTATAATGTTTTTTCTAATATTGATTATTATCTACCATTTATGCGATATTATGGGCAATACAAGGCGGTATTGTTGTCTATGCTTGGAATATTTCCAGCTGACGATACATGGAAAAATGCGAAAGGATTTTATTATATGAAAGATATGAACTGGAATGCTGCAGATTTGGAAAGAGCGAAAAAGCAAACAGAACATTATGAAGTGAAATTTGATGCTTTATTGTTAAACATGTTTGAGGATTTTATCAGGGAATGCAAAGCAAAAGGTATTAAACTAATTTTTATTTATGACCCTGAATATATTGAAGGACAAAAATTTAATAAAAATTTAGATGAAGCTTTTAATTACTATCAGCATTTTTCTGATAAGTATGGCATCCCATTTTTAAATTATTCTAATGATACTTTGTGCATGGACAAAAAATATTTTTTTAACAGCTTGCATTTAAATAAATTAGGAGCAATCCATTATACTCGTAAACTTGCACATGATTTGAAAACATTAAATTTAATACAATAATAACATTTATGAATAAACATTCATAAATACGATTATTATAACAACTCATTAATTTTATAGAACAACACTTTAGCAATGCTTTTTAACTCAATAAATTTCGCAATATTCCTGCCAATAGTATTCATACTTTACTGGTTTGTAACTAACAAAAAATTGCATTATCAAAATATCTTGCTTCTTATTGCAAGCTATTTTTTTTATGCCTGCTGGGATTGGCGTTTCCTGTTTCTGCTAATGTTTTCCACTTTGCTGGATTTTTTTACAGGAATACAGATGTGCAAAAGTACAAGGCTGAGCAAACGCCGTTTTTGGTTTTGGCTGAGTGTATGTGTAAATGTTGGTTTCCTTGGAATTTTTAAATATTATAACTTTTTCGCAGAATCATTTGCTGCATTCCTGTCTAATTTCGGCTTGAACGTACATCCTGCCACAATTAACGTAATTCTTCCTGTTGGCATATCTTTCTATACTTTTCACGGATTGTCGTATGTAATTGATATTTATAAAGGAAGGATAAAAGCTGAGCGGAATTTTATAGAATATGCTGTCTTTGTTTCGTTTTTTCCGCTTTTGGTTGCAGGACCGATTGAACGCGCCACTCACCTGTTGCCGCAGATAAAACGAAAGCGAATATTTGATTACACAAAGGCTGTCGACGGTTTGCGGCAAATTCTTTGGGGATTATTCAAGAAAATTGTTATCGCAGACAATTGCGCAGAATTTGCGAACATGATATTTAATAATTCGGACATTTATTCAGGCAGCACCTTGCTTTTGGGAGCAGTATTTTTTGCAATTCAGATATATTGCGATTTTTCAGGATATTCTGATATTGCATTAGGAACGGCAAGATTATTCGGAATAGATTTACTCCGAAATTTCGCATTCCCATATTTTTCACGCGATATAGCAGAATTTTGGCGCCACTGGCATATCTCGTTAACTACATGGTTTCGCGACTATTTATACATTCCATTTGGAGGAAGCAGAGGCGGCAAGTTGCAAACTGTACGCAATACATTCATAATATTCTTAGTCAGTGGATTTTGGCATGGTGCAAACTGGACATTCATTGTTTGGGGCGCATTGCATGCCTTATACATGATGCCGTCGATTTTATTGAAAAGAAATCGCCGAAATCTTGACATAGTAGCACAAGGAAAAATGTTGCCGTCTATTAAAGAATTTTCATCAATGGTGTTTACTTTTGCACTGGCAACATTTGCATGGATTTTCTTTCGTGCGGAAAGTGTTGGTGCTGCCATAAGTTATATAGCAGGTATATTTTCCAAATCATTATTCACATTTTCAATACGCGAAATCGCCAACGACCCGCGCCAGCTGGCAGGATTGGCGTCATTATCTGTATGGTTGTGCCTGTTTTTCGTTATCGAATGGCTTGGACGTGAACAGCAGCATGCGCTTGCAAAATTTGGATTTGCATGGAAAAGACCCGTCAGGCTTGCATTCTACTATATCCTGCTAATAGTTATGTTTCTTTTTGCCGGCTCGCAGCAACAGTTCATATACTTCCAGTTTTAGAATTATGAAAAAATTCTCATTAAAAGCGATATTTTTCTTGTTGCCGATAATTCTATTGGCTATACCTTTAGATTATTTTATATCTGCTAACTTAATTAAATTGAAGAATACCCAAACAGCCGATCATTTAGGCGAAGAATTTTATACGTGGAATAAAATATATAGTGGCAAAATGAATATAGATATAGCTATATATGGCTCATCCCGTGCCGCTGATCATATTAACCCGAAAATCTTAGAAGACAGCTTGCAGAAAATGGTGTATAATTTTGGGATGCGTGGACATACATTTTGGATGCAAAATTATAAACATAAAGAATTTATCAAATATAATAAAGTGCCTAACTATATTATTTATGATATTGATATGTTTACTCTTGATACCGTTACTGTTTTGAGCGCTATTGAGCAGTTTTTTCCATACATGCTATTTAACGAAAGTATGCAACCATATATCGAAAAATATAATGTTTTTTCTAAGTGCTATTATTATATACCGCTTATTCGATATTTTGGACAATATAAAGCGATTTTGCTGGCAATAAAAGGTTGCTTATCTATTAATGATAGCAAATGGGAAAAAATGAAAAATTTGATTAACAGAGATAAGACACTTGTAAATGGGGAAGCAACAGCCAAAAAAGACAATCAATTTGGAGAAAACAGAGTGTGGAATGATGATTTTGACAAAGCAAAGCAAAAAATGAAATATCGGGTTATACAATTGGATACAACATTGGTTAGAATGTTTGAAAATTTTATAAGCGAATGTCAAAATAAAAATATTAAAATAATATTTGTTTATGATCCAGAATATATTGAAGGACAAATGTTTATAAAAGGTAGAGAATCTGTATTTAATTTGTATATGCGTTTTTCTGATAAATACGATATTCCATTCTTGAATTATTCCAATGACAGTATATGTTATCAGCGAAAATATTTTTATAATTCAGAACACATGAATTCCGATGGAGCTGATCTATATACTAAAAAATTAGCTCATGATTTGAAAAAATTGAAAATAGCTGCATCGTCTAAATAATTAAAATATTGTTCTCCGCCGTACTGTATGCCCGAGAATGTGCCAAGCGCTTAGGTTTAAAAAAATTTTTCTTACCATGCTATTCCAATGTTACAGAATTTTCAAATTTTGGATATGTTATGCGCTCTATGTGAATGGCATTGCCGCTCGTTTTATCTATTTTTACACTGACACCGCATATTCGTACATCGTTTTTAGCTGGAGCAAATTTATGCGCAACCTGATATATATAGCGATTTAGAGCCACATGCTTGTCCATACCGAGAACAGAATCGTAAGGTCCCGTCATTCCCGCATCTGTTATATATGCCGTACCATTTGGCAATATTTGCGCATCAGCTGTCTGTATATGCGTATGCGTGCCAATCAAGGCACTTACCCTGCCATCAAGATGCCATGCCATCGCCAATTTTTCGCCTGTAGTTTCCGCATGAAAATCAACAATGACAACACCAATATCGTTCCGCTTCTGTAAATTTTCCAACACAGCGTCGGCACACCTGAAAGGGCAATCAATTGTCTGCATAAACGTTCTGCCTTGCAGCTGCAGCACCGCAATATTAATGCCCGATTCATGCTGCACGACAGCATATCCACGTCCGATATTGCCCGGCGGATAATTCATTGGACGTATCACTAAAGGCTCGGATTTGAGCAGCGGCTTGGACATCCAATTATCCCAAATGTGGTTGCCGGTCGTAATCACATTGACGCCCAAATCGAAAAGCTCTTTGGCTTCGCGCTCGGTTATACCCTTGCCATTGCAGATATTTTCACCATTCACGACTATAAAATTCGCTTGGTATTGCTCTTTTAAAAATTCAAAATTGGATTTAAGGAACTCCAAGCCCTCAAAGCATGCAACATCTCCAATAAAAAGTAGATTAATCATATAGCCCTTTTCAGATAAGTAAGACCGCAAAAATACAAAATTATTTCTACAATTACAGATATATTATTTATCCGGCAGCATATAATTTCTGAATATTTTTTAATAAATATATGTGGAAATTGCAGAGCTGTAGAGCCGTTTCATGCAACAGTTCTACAGCATTATGAATAAAAATTCATAATTTCCGCCATATATACCAAAAAAAACCCATTACCAATATTTTATACCGATGCAATAATGAATATTTTTTCATAAAATAATAAATATCAGGTTCTTGGAATTTTCTATTCTATTATGAAACTGTTCATATATTTTTTGCCATGCAGATTTAATACCAAATAGTATGAACCAGCAGTCA